>JAAYCC010000174.1 GCA_012729875.1 Clostridiales bacterium
CGGTGGGCGAAGAGGTAAACAGGCTTCCGGGTCTTTTGTTAAACACAATAAAAGAGAATATGCAGAGGATTTTTCAATAGAGTCGCAGTACTTATCTGAACTGACCTCAAAATATATGGACTTAGCAGATCTGAGAAGGTGGAGGATGGCTGGTTTGAAAAACCGGACTCCTTTGAGCGTATGGCTACAGCTCGTTTTTGCTGTCGGACAGCACAAATTGTTTGATGACTTGCGCCACGCCGTCCTCGTTGTTCGAGACTGTTACAATATCGGCGAATTTTTTCACCTCGTCCGGAGCGTTGCCCATAGCGACGCCCAGTCCTGCAAAACGGAGCATTTCAATGTCGTTGTAGTTGTCGCCTATGGCAATAGTCTCGGATGCATCTATTCCAAGTTGTCCGGCCAGCACGCCCAGAGCCTTGTCCTTACCGGCCTCGGAGCTGAAAAACTCAAGAAAATACTCGCCAGAGGACTTTGACTGGACGCCCGCCGGCGGGACATAGCTTTTCTGCAGCTGAATGACGCGCTCCGGCGTCATTATCCAGACGATTTTAGTCACGTCGGTATCGGGCAAAAGGGAGATGTCCAGTGAATCCATGTTCGAAAGAGCCTTGTAGAAAGCGGAGTATGCGCTGCCCGCCTCCGAGGAATAGAGCAGGCCGCCGGACCAGGCTGCGACAACCGCGCCTTCTCTGATACCGCGCTCCAATATCTCCGAGGCCGAGGACCGGCTTATCTCGGATCTCATGAGAATATGCCGCGTCCGCGCCGTTATCAGCAGGGCGCCGTTGCAGCTTATGACGGGAATATCGCCGTCCAGAAGATCGAGGTAGCGCTCGACGCCCTGTATGGGCCTGCCGGTCGATATAGTGAAATATACCCCTCTGCTCTGCGCCTCTTTTATCGCTTCGCGCACAGCGGGCGTGACTTCGTTCGCATCATCCAGCAGAGTCCCGTCCATGTCTGTGGCTATTAGTTTGTATGGCATAGTGCTGTCACCTCATTACTACCATATCTTATCATCTTATCTGTATAATACAAGCCTTTGGCCTGCTGTGGCTCCAATACCTTATGTGTCCTTAAGAAAAGTCTACCATCTTAAAGATATTGATATACTCCCCCTTAAGTTGACCTGAAAAGCGGAGACTGAAGGGGGAGCATATTTATGTAACATCATTCACTTAAGTGTAAAGTCCTCCAGCTTTACAAAGCTGTAGCCCTGCTCTAATAGAATTGGTACCGCTTCCTCTATGCCTTCTGCGGTTTCCTTTTCGGGATGGTTCATGTGGCATATTATTATTGAACCTGACTCCGCACAAAGGCACGCATTTTTGACCTGTTCCTTTGAATATGTCGCCCCTGCATCGCCGAGGACGCTGTAACCAGCCACACTTTCTCCAAGCTCGTCTACAATTTGTACTGCAACTTCGTCATAGAAGGCCGTCCCTGATCGGAAAAATTTTGGCTTTCTTCCCGTAATACCGTAAATTTTATCCGCATTTTTTTCAACCTCATCGATTACTGCCGTTATGTCTTTAGTACCGGCAATATTGTAAGCTGATTTACCGTTTACTGATAAGGGCAGGTGCCCGGTACCGTGGTTTTCTATTTCAAATAAATCGTTTCCCGAAAGGGAAACAAAAATGTCGCTGTTTTTATCAATCCACCGGCTGTTTATAAACAGAGTGGCCGGAATTCTTTCCTCTATAAGAAAATCAATTAGCTCTTTGTCGTAACCGCTCCCATATTCGCCGCCGCAGGCATCAAAAGTCAGCGCAATTACCTTATCATCCGTGTCAAGCTCCGTTTTAACGCCTGTTGCAGTTTCGCTCCACTCGTTTGGGGTCTTATTCGCATATCGGGCTGTGATCGAAGCTATGAGATCGCTTTTATCCGAGGTCTCCTCTTCACCGGGACTTACGTTTTCCTCGTCATCCTGATTTTTGCATACATCATGCTGCTCGCGCTTATCAGTTAAAGGCGGCTCGGGCTTGACGGCGCCCTGTATGTTTTTTTTCAGGGGATTATATGAAACGCTGACTAGACAAATAAGAATGCATAGAACAATAAGCAGAATTTTTTTCATAGCCGTTATCCTTGTCTATGTAGTATTATTGGCAAATAAAGCCGGATGAGAGCTTTTTAAGAGTATGTTTAATATTATGTCACAACATAAAACTCTCTGCAAGTGGTATGGACATCATGCCCGGCGCATACAGTTTGGAGGCCGCTCCGTTTGGAGGGCTGCTGCCGGGCAATGGGACTGAGGGAACCAAAGTTCCTCAAAAAACATATAGTGATTTGTAAAGCCAATGCTGCTAAGCCTCACTTATCAAACAATTTATTTTATATAACTAAAGGGATGAGTTGCTGTGCCAGAAATATATGAATCATCTGTAAAACCATTGCCGCAGGTAGTGAACATTCCAAATCCACTATATAAATCGCTGCAGGGCAAATATTTTATTGGGCAGACTCAGACGCTGTTTGTCGATAACGGCAAAAATGCGTGGGCAGGGCTTATAAACCCTGCCAACTCCGGTAGAGACTTATTTTTTAATGTTTTTACCATCTCCAATTTTTCCTCTTCAGACATCATTACAGCCGAACTCTGGCTGAATACAACTCCACCTGGAGATCCGGCTGTTTCTTCACTGGTATCACCTACTAATACAGAGCTATACCCGCCGCCCAGCCCAAAAGTAGTATTACAATTTGTGCAGTCTACAGATGGGACCCCCTCCGGAGGAGTCAATATACTAGACCGTATTGTTCCCCCCAATACCACTTTAGTATCGGAAGAGGATGGGAAAATAATAATACCTCCCGGTGGAAATGTTCTGATGTTCCTGAAATCTTCCGCCGGCAAGACTATAGAGGGCATTGTTGCATTTGGATGGTGGGAAAAAGAGAGAGAAAAATGCTGATAATGTGAATTAAAAAAATATCAGAGCCGTATACGGATGCCAACCGCATACGGCTCTGTTCTGCTGTTTTATATTCTTACGTGACAAAAAGCCGACAGGCATCATCCCGCGGGCGTTTTTTATTATCTTTTCAGCTTTTCAACTCTTGACTCGATATATTCCGGGACCTGTTCGCGCGGTATCTCAAGAGCTGCGGCAAGCTCGCCGAAGAGAAGCTCCTCGCCGCGCTTCATATAGCGCTC
>JAAYCC010000175.1 GCA_012729875.1 Clostridiales bacterium
GAAACCTTTTCTTCCGAGGACAAGGATAACCTCAGAGCCCTCTCTGAGGTTGCCGCGATAATGTCCCAAAACCTTAAATCCATACAAGACGGTATGGACGGGAAGCTCATGAGTATAGAGGAATATCATCGGACCGTGAAACAGACCGACAAAAGCGAGGACGAGGTGATACCGCAGACTATGGCGGACAGCATGAGTCTCGCTGAAAAAGAGTTTCCCGAGGTGCCCTCGCTTATATATGACGGCCCCTTTTCAGAGCATCTGACTAATGTCTCGCCGCTTCTGCTGGAGGGCAGGGAGGAAATAGACCAGACCCAGGGCAGAGCCATAGTTGCGGGGTTTCTGGGGCTGCGTGAGGAGCGTGTCTACCCTACGGCGGAATCGGATGGGGACATACCCTGCTATTACTATGAGTGCGAGCAGAACGGCGAGCCCGTGAGCGTATGGATCAGCAAGGTCGGCGGCGAGGTCTGCAGCATGCTGAGCTCCCGCTATGTGGAGAGTGCAGAGATGGACGCACAGCAGGCTCTGGATGCGGCCAAAGCCTTCCTTAAACAGAAGGGCTATGATAACATGAAGGAGAGTTACTATCTCATAAGCGACAATGTGCTGACGGCTAATTTCGCATATGTCCAGGACGGGGTCGTCTGCTACTCGGATCTGATAAAGGTCGGTATAGCCCTGGACGACGGCTCGGTGAAGAGCTTTGAGGCCTCGGGATATATTACCGCGCATCATCAGAGGCAGATGCCTCAGACTCTTGTATCACAGGAACAGGCACAGACAAAAGTTGCAGAGGGTTTGAAGATTTTAGGCGTCGGGAAGACTCTTATACCGGACGCGGGGCAACATGAGGTTTTGTGCTACGAATTTAAATGTGAAGACGTGAACGGACAGAAGTTCATAGTGTATGTCGATGCTGTGACGGGAGAGCAGGAGAAGATTCTTATTCTTCTTGAGGATGAAAACGGAGCGCTTACTATGTAAAGAAAAGTGATATAAAAAAACGCCTGCGCAAGCAGGCGTTTTTTGGCGAGCTTTTATCTGACGAAGAGCAGTGAAGACGCGATCATGAACTGTGCCGCGTAGTAGCAGACATGGTTGCCGATGATATCCGCAGGTCTGCGCCTGCCCTCGCCGAAGTATGTACCGGAGAGTATGAGGTCGGAGATCAGGAACAAAAACCCGCCTAAGAACATGAAGTTGAGGGTCATGTTTTCAAAACCATTGAGCAGAGCAAAACTCCCGGACTGCAGTGTCATATATGTGAGTATAGCTGCATAGACGCCGGAGATCGTTTTGAATTTTCCGTAGACAAGCTTCATGGGCTTTTCAAGCAGTACAACTCCGAGACCTACAGCGACAGCGGCAATTACGGGTATGATTATGTAAGTGGTTTTTGAGAGGTCTGCAAAGCATACAAACAGGCCGGTCAGATAGAGAATGTGCCCGATGCCGAAGGAGATAAACCCGGCGAATGTATAGATATCATTATCGCGGGGGTAGACCCACTTGAGATCGAGCCAGACGTCGCCCAGCAGTCCGAACACCAGACCGGCGATTAACAGACAGGGGAAACGGCTGTCCGCGGCAGAGGACTCGAAATATGCCGCAATTGCGGCGGAGACAAATAGGGCGCTGGCAAAGGCTTTTGTCATTAGGCCCTTAATTCCGCCTTCTCTTACTCTGACAATCAGAAAAAGGACGGTGGCCAATATACCGAGGATAAGCATCGGGTAATACATGTAAGTACCAGCTTTCGTTTTCTTTTGGTCTAATTATAGATATGCTGACGAAATTTATCAATAGAGAAAGCTTATTGACTCCAGCGCTTTCCAAAAAGAATAGATTTAACATCTTGGGTGAAGAGACACGGAGAAATGCGAAATAAGCGTCAGCTGTAACTAGCGGCGGTACGATGAAGATACTTCTGCCGAATCATATTCCTGCGGAAACAAAGAAATGACATGACTTTCGCCATGTCATTTCCCGAAAACATATGCTGTTTTGTCGGCGCGCCGAAAGTGCGCGCTTTTGCGGTTTCTAAGCGTCAAAACATCTCGAGGATCTTTTCCTTCGGAATGACGCCTACGGAGGTCTTTTTGACCTCTCCGTCCTCAAAGGCGACGAGAGTGGGGATACTTCGGATACCGAAGCGCTCTGAGAGCTCGGGCTGTTCGTCGACGTTTACCTTGCCGACCTTGATGTCGCTGCGCTCCCCGGCGATCTCGTCTACGACCGGTGAGAGCATGCGGCAGGGCCCGCACCATGCCGCCCAAAAGTCGAGGAGCACGGGCCTGTCCGAGCGTATTACCTCGGCTTCAAAGTTTTGCGCAGTGATTGTGATAACTGACATATGGATTCTCCTTTCATACTCTATAGAGCAGTCTGCCGTAAGAGGGGTAGGGCCAGCAATCCTTACTGACCAGGGTTTCCAGTTTATCTGTTATTTCACGAAGATCAGCCATATCCTTGATTATGGTTTTGCTACAGTATTCTGCTGTGCTCTCGGTTTTGCCGTTGCAGACGACTATCTTCGACAGGGAGTCTTCGAGCCTTACACAGCGCTCCGCCATATCGTCGGTTAGCTCCGTAATGTGGGAGAGAAGTTCCGACTCCGTTTTTGTGCTGAGATTTTCGGCTGCCGCGCGCTTTGTCAGAATCGTATCCGCAAGCTTTTTCTGATAAGTGAGAACAGACGGCAGAATATCGCGGCGGATCATCTCCACCATTACGCCGGCGTCGATATGGACCTGCTTGCAGTAATTTTCCAGCAGAATGTCACGGCGGGCTCGAAGTTCTGTCTCGGTATAGACGCCGTGGGTTTCGAAGAGCTGAACATTTTTTTTGTCTGTGAGGTGGGGCATACAGTCCGCCGTGGTGGTGTAGTTGCAGAGCCCGCGCCTTTTGGCTTCTTCGGACCACTCTTCGCCGTAGCCGTTGCCGTTGAACACGATCCGCTTGTGCTCGGTTATGGTCTCACGGATAAGGGAGTTGAGTTCCTCTGTAAAGTCGCTTGCTTTTTCAAGCCTGTCCGCAAACTGGCGGAATGACTCGGCCACGGCGGTATTAATAACGGTAGTTGAAGCCGATGCGGACATTGAGGCGCCCAGCATTCGGAATTCGAACTTGTTGCCGGTGAAAGCAAAGGGGGAAGTGCGGTTGCGGTCTGTGGTGTCGCGCGGAAAATAGGGGAGAGCGTCCACGCCGACGGTTATGCTCTTTTTTTCGACTCTGTCATATGGCTTGCCGTTTTCAACCGAGTCCAGAATGGATTGGAGCTCTGTTCCCAAGTAGACGGAAACGATAGCCGGGGGCGCCTCACTGCCGCCCAGCCGGTGGTCGTTTCCCGCGGAGGCAACAGATATGCGCAGAAGGTCCTGATAGTCGTCCACAGCCTTGAGAACGGCGCAGATGATAAGCAGAAACTGAGCGTTTTCCTCCGGAGTATCGCCGGGCTCCAGCAGGTTAACGCCGTCGCCTGTAGAGATGGCCCAGTTGTTGTGTTTGCCGCTGCCGTTGATACCGGCAAAGGGCTTTTCGTGGAGCAGACAGGTCAGGTCGTGCCGTTTTGCGACCTTTCGCATGATCTCCATAGTAAGCTGGTTGTGGTCTATGGCTATGTTGGAGGTCGTAAAGATGGGGGCAAGCTCATGCTGGGCGGGCGCGGCCTCGTTGTGCTC
>JAAYCC010000176.1 GCA_012729875.1 Clostridiales bacterium
TACATGCCGTCCAGACTGGAGCTGCCGAACAGCTTCCACGCCAGGTCATAGTCCAACACGACTCTGTCCTTCATAACGTCTGTGTCGTAAAGATAGCTGCCGGAGAGAAGCTCATAGGGGTGGAACATAAAATAATTGCCGCCTATGCCTATGGCCGTGGCCTTGGCTGTTCCGCGTTCACCTGTCACCTCAAGAGTCTCCGCTGCAGAGTAGGCATCCGTCCAAAGGCTGTGCTCTGTGGGGAGCTTGACGCCCGCGTCTGTCAGTTTGGTGTCGATAAGACCGCGGAAGGTGAGTATCTTGTTCTCGCTTATTGCGGCGCTCTCAGGAAAGAAACAGGAGACTTGGGAGAAGCGCTCCTCGGATTTTCCCCTCCAGAATTCGGACGCCTGCTGGCTTTGCAGCTCGCGACGGTAATTGCGGATGGTAAAAAGCGATACGACGATAAGAGTGATCAGCAGAGCGTTGACCGCTGAGAGTATTATGATTTTTTTCTTTTTCATACAGTCACCCTGCCTTTACTTTTTATGGATGAGGTTTTATCCGGCGTTCTCGGCCAGACGCACCTGTGTGCCCGGCTCAATAGGCTTTGAGGATGTGGTAATGACGAAGTCGTTAAAGGTCAGGCCGCCTGAAACTGCGCTGAATTTATCATCGGATGCAAGAACCTGAACGTCTATGCGTTTCGCTATGTATCGGTTGCCGAGCGGGCTGCTCTTGGATGTTACGACCAGAACGAAGCTGCCGTTGTTATCGGTTCTGACGGCGCTGTTGGGCACGATGGCTTCATAGTTCTGTCCGTGCTCTCCTATTGAGAGATTCAGCTGTTCACCGCTTTCGACCTCTCCTTTCAGGTCGAAGACGAGCAGCTTCTTTTTGCCCGGATTTTCAGGATCGGGTTTAATGGCGGCCAGGGTCGCCGTGAGGTCTTTCCCGTGGTAGTTGTAGAGCACCTCTGCCGTCTCGCCTTTCTTGACCTTCTTGCTCTGCTCTATTGTAACGGAGAAGCTGGTCTGGTAACCCCTGTCTGGCACCTCTACCACCATGATGGTGGAACCGGCCTCTGCAGTGTTGCCTGCTGTTGCGCTTATCTCAGCGACAATACCGTTTATTTTGCTGGTGACGGTTGCACCGTCTCCGCCCGCTTTGAGGTCGGAGATCACCTTGTTTTGCGCGTCTATATCCTTTTTCATCGAGGCTAAATCCAAGCTCTCAAGCGCGATGTTCTTTTCCAGCGTCAAAAGTGCGTTCTGAAGAGTTTTCTGGCAGCTTGAGACTTCAGCTCCGGCTTCATTGTAGGCCGACCTCTTTGCGAGGAGGGCGTCCCGGGCGGACTTTGCGGCCTCGAGCTTTTGTTCCGCAGCGGCGACAGCTTCTTTCAGCTTGCTGTACTGTGGACTATCTGTTGTTTCGCCGTCGTAATCGGCGAGCTCTCTCTGCGCCTTTTCGAGGGCGGATGTGCAGTTATTAACATTGGCTTCGGCATTTGCTATATCGGCGTCGGAGACGGCGTTTGAGTTGCGCTTTGCCTTGGCCGCATCGAGGGAGGCCTGTGCGTCAGAGACTGCCGCCTTGTCGCTGGAATATTTTCCGGAACTTGCGTTTATCAGAGCCTTTTGGTAGTTGAGGACGAGATCGTCAAGCGCATCCTGTTGCTTTTTGAGCTCCTCTCCGTCAACGTCGGCGAAGTTGACCAAAACATCCCCCACGCTGACCTTATCGCCTACCTTTACAGGTACGGACAGTATTCCGCGGGCGGTTTCGCTCTTGACCTCAAATTTCTCATTTGCCGAAACGGCGCCCGTACCCCGTATTTTTGGAGATATGGTGCCGTCAGTGACAGAGGCCGTGGCCACTTCAGGCAGAGACCTGTTCATTATGGTGTTAGAGAAAAAGGTCAGCACAAGCAAAACCGTCAGAAAGATGATTGCGACGTTTTTTACCCAGCCTCTTTTCTTCACTTTCTGTTCGTTCATTACCTGTACGTCCTTTCAGAATGGTTTGGTTATTGTGTTTCGGCGGTCAGCCCTTGACCGAGCCGGAGTTGGTTATGCCCTCCACAAGAGCTTCCTCGCCGTGGAGGAAGAGCAGCAGCGACGGAACCATATAGATGACCGCCACAGCGAAGGCCAGTCCTATCTCGCCGGCGTTTATCTGGGACAGGAACACCGACAGCGGCTGCATTGTGCTGTCAGGAAGAAGTATAAGGGGCTGCTCGACCATGTTCCAGTAGTCTATGAAAACAAGAATGGCTATTGAATATAGAGCGCTGCGGCACTGGGGCAGGCAGATTTTTGTGAATATATGCCATTCTCCCGCTCCGTCCAGTTTTGCGGCCTCGATCAGCGATGCCGGAATGCGGCGCATAAACTTTGTGAGAAGGAAGACGGAAAACGGCGCAAATGCGCCCGGCATGATTATAGCCCAGCGCGTATTCAGTATGCCCAGCCAGTCGGAGACCAGATAGTTGGGTACCAGCGTCACCTGATAGGGCATGAGCATAAGAATGACGTAGAAGAAGAATATAAAGGACTTCAGCTTTCCCCTGTAACGGGTGAAGCTGTATGCCGCCAGAGCCGCAATAGCCACCTGTAATATGACTATCGGGACAACAAGGATGGCGGAGTTCCAGAATTTTAAAAGGTAATCGGGGCTCTTGATGAGCGCCGTTATGTACTGACTGAATGTGACCTTGTCGGGTATAAACTTGAGGTTTACTTTTTCGGAGATATAGGTGCTGCCCGAACTTTCCGCTTTCTTGTAGATGACGCCGTAGTTGGAGTTTATCTCCGACTCGGACATAAAGGAGTTCGTGATGGTAAGTACCGTGGGAAGCAGGAATAGAACGGCGAATATCGCCGCCAGCAGCGTGAGCGCCGCTCTGCCGAAATAGCGTTTCTTTTTCATCCCTCCACATCCTTTCCGAGCTTGTCCTCGAAGACAAAGAGCAGGGCGATGATCACTACCATGACAAGAGCCATAATAATGGCTGCGGCAGAGAGCTTCTGGTAATCGAGAGACTTAAAGGTATTGTTCATGAAGTGCTGGAGCATATAGAGGCTTTCGTAGGGGTAGTCACCCGTCAGAAGAAAGACCTCGCGGAAAACCTTGAAAGAGTTGATGAGCGAGAGGATAGTGACAAAGAGCAGAGTCGGGGAGAGATAGTGTATGGTGATGTGACGGAATTTGTACCACGGGGTGGCTCCCTCGATGTCCGCCACTTCCATTAGCTCTCTGGGGATATTGTTGAGTGCCGCCATGAAGAGTATCATGTTGTAGCCCAGATTCTTCCAGAGGAACAGCGCTCCGACGACCAGCTGGGCGTATTGGGATTTGAGCCAATCTATTTTGTCTATTCCGAAGAGAGAGAGAAAATCGTTCATGGAGCCGTTGTAGTTGAAGATGACCTGCCAGATAAGCACCACTGAGGCCACGGGGACCATCATGGGGCTTAGAAAAAAAGTACGGAACTGGCTTTTTAGAGGAATGCGCGCCTCCAGCATCTGGGCCAGCAGGAGAGACAAAACTACAGCCAGCGGTACCGCAATGAGCGAAAATTTAAGGGTATTTCCGGCAGCCGTGAGAAAGGCTGAGTTTTTGAACAGGGCTATGAAGTTCTTAAAAAATACAAATTTGTGCTGAATGGGGTTGCTGATTAGTGAGTAGTAGACGACGACAAAGAACGGTACGATGAAAAAAACCGACACGCCTAAGATGCTCGGCGAAAGGAAAGCTATATCACGCAGCCGATCTTTGGTGCGCTCGCTAAGTTGTTCCTGTCTTTTTTTCATCGTACCGTCCTCGTTCTCCTGAAAGCGGCTAAGAGCCGCTTTCAGGATTTTTCATGTTAAGTGATGTGTGCTTTTATCTCTGTTCGTTTATGTAGATGCTGATACGGCTCTGGATTACAGAGGCCGTCTCATCCAGCGATTTTTCGCCGGCAAAGTATGCGGCGGTCTCCTCTGTAATGATATTTATAAGTTCATCGTCAAACGTGGCTGTGTGCTCAACGGAACTGATAAGAGCTGTTATCTGGTCGGCATCTTCCCGTGTGATCGGGCCGAATTCCACGGAAAAGTTTTCCGAACTCATCCCGCCGCCGGAAGCCGGTATCTTTTCGCCGTTTTCATCGAGAATATAGTTGCCGTCCCCGTCCTTTTGATACAGATCCATAGCATCCGTAAGTTTTTTGTCGAACGCGGACTGTGTTATGGGATAGCCCCACATCCCGTTCTGGTATTTTTCATCCAAAAGCATTTTTATGAACTGCCATGCGCCGTCCTTGTGTTTGCAGGAGGTGGTCATTGCTATGCCGCCTGTGATTCTGGCAATGTTGCCGACACCCTTTTCAGTGGGGAGCCCTTTATAGGTGATGGCTCCGCCGAATAGCGCTTTGTACCACTGGTAGTCGGTGAAGTCTGAGGATGTGTAGAAGCTGAAGAGCTGACGGCCGTCGGAAATCAGAGTGGATTCGTCGAGATAATTCTCGCCGTTTTCAGGGTACTCAATGCTCTCGGGGAAGGTGGAGGAGAATTTTAGCAGGTTCTTGAAGCCCTCGGAGTCAAAGCTGCACTGGCCAGTCTGCCAGTCCATAAAGCTGTCGAGGTTGAGCATGCAGATGTATTGGAGAATGTTATCTCTGGTCATGTATGCACCGAAGGGGAAATCAGCCTCATGGTGCTGCTCCATTATTTTTTGCATATCGTCCAGTGTCCAGCCCGGTTTGTCCCCTACAACGGAGCTTGCGCCGATTATGGACATGACGTTGAAGGTGGGGGAGAGCGTATAGAGCTTGCCGCCTGACTCCGTTGCCTTCAGTATGCTCTGTATAAAGTCCTCGCGGGAAATATCGGAGTCGTTGTCGATAAACGGGTAGAGATCCTCTAGCAGACCTTTGGCCGCATATTGTTTGTAGGGCAGGTTGTCAATACTGATGATGTCGGGGACATTGCCTGAAATGATTTCGGTATTTAGTTTGGTGGCCCCGGCTTTGTAATCTTCTTCAGTGTTGAACTCGGAGTAGTCTGCAATTTCAATACGGTAGTCGGGGTTTTCCTTGTTGAACTTTATGATCAGAGGCATGATTTCGTAGTTCAGGCTCATGGTGGCGAAGGTGAGCGTGGTCTTCTGTTTGACCTGATCCGCGGGTGTTTTAACAAGGGTTATGACCTCATACTTCGGCTCGTCTTCACTCCAGTCGGTGCTTACAACCAGTACGTCGCCATTTTCCTTGACGGTAGAAAACTGAATATTGTTGCCGTCTATGTCACAGTTGACCCACGTGAGGATCTTGGTCTCAGCCTCGGCATTGCAGTCATACCCGAAGAGGCTGGTGCCGTTCTGGTAGCAGAAATCGTATGCGGCTCCTCCTGAGGACAAGTTGTATGCGTCGCTGGGCATGGCTTTTGTTTCACCCCAGTTCTTTGAGGCGATGTCAACGACCTTGAGACAGCTTTTATGTTCGCTGTCGTATAAAGCTGCCGCGATGCTGTTGTCCTTGAGCTTGAGCAACGTGTTTATGCCGTTTTGATCGTTCAGTTTGAAAAGAAGAGCGCCGCTGGGGTCGACAACATATACCGTTCCATTACCGTCTGTAAAACAAATATTGCTATCTTTGTCAAAAACGATGCTGTTGTAATTTATGTAAAAATAGGAGTCCTCATCCTGTTTTTCAATAAAGGAGTTGAGGTCGATCTCGGCTACTTTTTTTCCTGTCTCGGACAGCTTGCAGAGATTGTACTGCTCTGTATGGTTCGCATACTGCCACGCGTTTTCGGAGCTTTCGTCAACGCCTTCCGGAAAATCATATTTAACAATGCTTTTGTATTCGAGTCCCCAGAGATTACCCTGCTGGTCCACAAGCAGGAAGCTCAGCCCGCCGCCTTCTCCTTTGTCGTTATACTCGGGAGCCTTGTAGTCGGGATACTCGGTATAGCCTGTACCGTCGGTCTTTACTGAGCAGATGACCATTTTTGGGGTGATATTGGGTGTGGGGGCGTCCTGGTGGGGGATGTCGGTATCAGATACAACAGGAGTATCTGGAAGGCTTGAGTTAATTCTCTCGATTTCGTTGTTATAATCGTCGGCGCTGACTTCTTTTCCGTCTGCGTCGTAGTATTTATTTTGAGTAAAATATATGGTGTCACCCGATATAGTCGGGGAGTTCATCTCAATGATCTCATCTGGAAGGCTCAGATAGCTGGGTACATAAACATATCCGTCGCCGGAGGACTTGCCTCCACCGCAGCCCGCCAACAGCAGACAGAGCATAGCCGCTGCCAGTACCGTGCACAGGACCCGTTTTAATAAGTTCTTTTCCATTTGTTCCTCCTGATATATTTAGTGTATTGTTTGTTATAGTACGGTTGCAATATAGCATTGCCGCATGTTATTGTCAACAATTTTTGTAAATATTTTGTATATATATTATGTTATTCTGGTATGTTTAAATTATAGATATATCCCGATAGGTATTGACGAGTGTCAGGCGATTTTGTTTCCCCAAAACCGGAAGCTCACAAAAAATTCTATGTGAGTTTGTCACTGAAAAAGACATACTAATGCTGTAAAATGCAGACAGAAAAGAAAAGGGAGGCATAAAAATGTCAGTCATTACTATAACAAAAGACAACTTCCAGGAGGAGGTTATCGACAGCAAAGTTCCTGTACTTCTTGACTTCTGGGCAAGCTGGTGCGGACCCTGTCGCATGGTATCTCCCATTGTGGACGAGATTGCGGACGAGAGGTCCGATATCAAGGTGGGCAAGATAAACGTTGACGAGCAGCCCGAGCTGGCATCCAACTTTAGAGTTATGAGCATCCCTACGCTAATGGTCATGAAAGACGGAAAGATCACAAATCAGGCCGTCGGTGCAAGACCCAAGGACCAGATTGAGGACATGCTCTGAAATAAGACCTAAACATCTTAAGCCTTCGCATAATTTACAGCACCGCGAACGTCAGACGGCAGCATTTTCTGCATCTGGCGTTCGCGGTGCAATTTTTTATTTGGCAAGCGCTTCAAGCCCGGCGCGATCGGTAAGCTCGATACTGCCGCGGGTGAGTGATACCATGTCCTCAGACTGAAAATAGCGGAGCATCCGAGTTACGACCTCGCGGGCGGTTCCAAGGTGATTTGCGATTTTTTCGTGGGTGAGGTCCAGCTTGTCCGACCCCGCTAAGCTGCTTTCATCCAAAAGGAAGGCGGCGAGTCTTTTGTCCATACTTCTCCACATAATCTGCTCGATGAGCCACATGACCTCCGAAAAACGCGAAGCCATTATCTCATTTGTGTAGTTGGCGACGGCCGCCGACTCCTCCATCAGTTTTTTATATGTATCGGGGGGGATCACCCATAGCTCGGAGTCCTGCTCCGCTTCAATGGACACATCAAACTGGATACTTGACATTATGCAGGAGGCCGAGAACAGGCAGATATCGCGTTCGAACAGGCGATAGATGGTGACCTCCTTGCCCTCGTCAGAGAGGATGAATGCGCGCAGCCGGCCGGAGCGCACGACGAAAAGGCCGATACAGTCTGACGAGCCGCTGTGCAGCAGAGTCCCCTTTGGAGCGCTGCGGGCTGCAGCGGACTCTTCCAGCACAAGGCGCTGATTGTCGGTCAAATTGTCACTGACGGGGAAATATTCCAAAATACCCATACTACACATCCTCCCAGAATACATTTATAATCATATACTTTTTTCTTAACAAGTCAACAAATCTGATTACATATTTAGGAAATCTTAATGAATTAAAACGTCATTTTAAGCCTGCCCAAACGCTTTTGCGGAGTCTCTACAGAGAGAAGACAGGCCCGATAGAATAAATGCTGTTATATTGGAAGCTTATGTGATAAAGTTACGGTAAGGAAGTCATATGTCGGTTAAACTAAGATAAGTTAAAAAATTATCAGGGGGTTGCGACTATGAGCAAAATCGTTATTATCGGTGGCGTCGCCGGCGGAGCTACCTGTGCCGCCAGACTCAGAAGGCTCGACGAGGCGGCCGAGATCATACTTTTGGAGCGCGGGGAGTATATCTCATATGCCAACTGCGGTCTGCCCTACCATGTAGGCGATGTCATAAAGTCCCGCGGCGCGCTTCTTTTACAGACTCCGGAAGCTATGA
>JAAYCC010000177.1 GCA_012729875.1 Clostridiales bacterium
ATTAACGCCAACCGACACGGCGGAGCCCGCGTCCACACTTACAACAGTCTCGGCAGCCTGTGCTTTCTGGTAGCTTCCGAACCCCAGACCGCAGCCTACAATGAGCGCGATTGCAGCGGCGCTGGCCACTGCCTTTTTCAGCAGGCCCTTGTTGCTCTCTGTGTTGTCGGTGCCGTTTTTGATTTCATTCATAAAAACTATTTCCCCTCCCTTGGATTCACATCCGGAGAGGATGGAGTCAAATACGTCCGGAGTCGCCGCCCTTACGGCCTCCGCAAGAATTTTCTCCGCTCTATTTCTTTTCATGTTTCCCCTCCTCTAATGCTCTTTGCAGCTTCCTTAGCGCCCGGCTGTACTTTGAAAGAACGGTTGACAGCGGCATAGAGAGCATACGGGCTATTTCGATGTGCTTAAGACCCGAAATGGCATGCAGCATAACGATTTGTCGCTCATCGTTACCAAGCTCTCTCATTGCAGCCTCCAGCACAACCCTTTGCTCGATTCCAAAGCTTGGATCGTGGGTCGCGTCATACAACTGTTCGTCTTCAGGCATCTCAACCGTTTTGCCCCGCTCACGCAGCTTACTTGTCGCCAGGTTTCTTACTATGGTGAGAATCCAGGCCATGGGCTTGCCCATGCTCTGATATCCCTCCGCGGCAGACCAAATTTTGAGAAATGTGTCCTGCAGTACATCCTCCGCGTCTTTTGAATTTTTTACGATTGATAGGGCAAAACCGTAGACCGCTGACCTGGACCCTGCATAAAGCTCTGCCAGCGCCGCCCTGTCTCCCGAAGCGATTTGTTTAATACACGCCTCAATTTGTATAGGCGTTTGTGCAAAATCCTGTTCGGTAGACGTCGTTCCAAACAAATGCATCCTGCGCCTCCTGTCAATCAATTAACGCACATTTGCGGCGTTTTATCGCGTGTATTTTTGTGTTTGCGAGTGTTTTTCTAACTTTTTAGTTACAAAAAGCCCGCCGTGTATCCGGCAGGCCAAAAATATGTAACTTATTGATTTGTCTCTCCGTTTTCGCCTTTTTTTGGATCGGCTTTTCCGTCAAGATTGAACGAGATAAACTTGCTGAGGATATAGTTCAGTATAACAATGCTCATAGTGATGAGCATCTTAGCAGGAAAGCCCTCAACTCCAAAAAGCGTTTGGTCAAGGCCGCAGCTTATCACAACCGGCAGCGCGACGATTTCAATCGCTCCCGTCAGCATACGTCCTCCAATAAAGGTAACAGCTTCACCCCACACCAGCTTTCTCTCCCAGCTTTTGCTCTCGAAAACCCAAAGCTTGTTCGTGACAAAAGCCACAGATACGGCTACGATCCATGAAATAACATTGGAGACAAAAATGTTGATGTTAACATCTATTACTTTTTTAAAAAGTGTCATGCTGATATTGTAGCCAAAGGGCAGTATGAGCATAAACAGCCAGTATGTCCCCCAGCTTATAATGGTGGTGGTCACGCCGAATATACAGTACATGATCAGCTCGCGGTGCTTATTAAAAAACTCGTGTAAGCGGGAAGGTTTTTCTTGCAAAGGAACGCCTCCGTTCGATGTAATAGAAAAAACTGGGCTTTCTGGTTATTTTACCACACCGTACAAAGATGTCAACGCACATCTGCACGAAAATGTCCCGATAATCCTAGGACTAGCGGGACTTTTCTGCGTAATCTGTAGAATTACCTGAACTCAAGCGTCGCTCCCTGAGCCGCGGTGGTGACCATTCTAGCGTAGCGCGCAAGATAGCCCGTGGTAACTCTGGGCGGAGGGCAGACCCACGCTCTACGGCGCTTTTCCAGCTCCTCGTCGGAAATAAGGGCATTTATACTGTGATCAGGTATATCAATGGATATGACATCCCCATCCCTTAAAAGAGCGATGTCGCCGCCAAGAGCCGCCTCGGGAGAGACATGCCCTATCGAGGCACCGCGGGTGGCTCCCGAAAAGCGCCCGTCGGTTATAAGTGCCACGCTCTTGTCAAGACCCATACCCGCGATCGCGGAGGTGGGATTGAGCATCTCGCGCATACCCGGTCCGCCCTTGGGTCCCTCATAGCGGATGACCACAACGTCTCCTGAAACTATCTTGCCCGCATATATGGCGGCTATGGCGTCGTCCTCGGAGTCGAAAACCCTGGCCGGGCCCTCGTGCTTCATCATCTCAGGCGCGACGGCCGACTGCTTGACTACACATCCGTCGCGCGCGATGTTGCCTTTCAAAACCGCGATGCCGCCGTACGGGGAGTAGGGATTATCGATAGATCGGATAATACTATTGTCCAAAATCTTTACCCCGGAGAGGTTTTCACCCAGCGTCTGACCTGTACAGGTCATTACAGAGGTGTCCAGCAGACCTTTTTTTGTAAGCTCCGACATAACTGCATGGACGCCTCCGGCACGGTCCAGATCCTCCATGTAAGTGTCGCCGGCAGGGGCGAGGTGGCAGAGATTAGGCGTCTTTTCCGAAAACTCGTTTGCCATTTCAAGGTTGAGCGTTACTCCTGCCTCCTTTGCTATGGCAGGCAGATGCAGCATGGTGTTCGTGGAGCAGCCCAAAGCCATATCCACGATCTCCGCGTTGTGGAAGGCTGCCTCAGTCATGATGTCAGAGGGACGGATATCCTTTTCAAGCAGCTCCATGACCTTCATTCCGGCCTCTTTGGCGAGACGAAGACGTGCGCTCATAACAGCGGGAATCGTGCCGTTGCCGGCAAGTGCCATACCCAGCGCCTCGGTCACACAGTTCATGGAGTTCGCGGTGTACATTCCGGAGCAAGAGCCGCAGGTTGGGCAGGCCTCGTACTCATACCGCTCGACATCCTCCCCGGTGATCCTGCCCGCGTGATATGCGCCCACGGCCTCGAACATTGAACTGAGGCAGGTGCGCTTTCCTTCGAGATGTCCCGACAGCATGGGTCCGCCGGATACAAAGATGGTCGGAACGTTTATACGTGCCGCCGCCATCAAAAGGCCGGGTACGTTCTTGTCGCAGTTCGGTATCATGACCAGTGCGTCGAACTGGTGCGCCAGTGCCATACACTCCGTACTGTCGGCTATCAAATCTCTCGTAACAAGGGAATACTTCATCCCCTCATGTCCCATCGCGATACCATCACAGACTGCTATCGCGGGAAAGGCTACCGGTACGCCGCCGGCCATCAGAACTCCCTGCTTCACCGCAGCCGTAATTTTGTCCAGGTTCATGTGTCCGGGAACTATCTCGTTATAAGAGCTGACTATGCCCACGAGCGGGCGCGACAGCTCCTCCTTTGTATAACCCAGAGCGTAAAACAGACTGCGGTGGGGGGCCTGCGATATGCCCTTTTTTACATTGTCACTTTTCATTTTTTACTCCTTTACAAGAGTTGTGCCATTAAAAGATGCGCCAATATCCAAAGCCCTTGGGGCGTTTAGCTTCTGGGCTTTTAATAAAAGCACACAGAAGCTAAACGAAAGCTTTTCTTACTTTTTCAGCCAGCTCATCATCTTGCGCAGCTCGGCGCCGACCTTCTCCAGAGGGTGCTCGGCTTCTTTACGGCGTGTGGCAAGGAACTTGACCTTACGTCCCGCTGAGAATTCCTGGATAAACTCTGACGCAAAGGTGCCGTCCTGAATTTCGGACAGGACTTTCTTCATCTCCTTGCGGGTATCTTCGGTGATGAGGCGCTTACCGGTGCGGTAGTCTCCATATTCGGCGGTGTTTGAAACAGAGTAGCGCATCATGGCGAATCCGCCGCTGTTTATCAGGTCGACAATGAGCTTCATCTCATGTATGCACTCAAAGTATGCCATTTCAGGCTCATAGCCCGCCTCCACAAGTGTATCAAAGCCGGCCTTCATAAGCTCCGTAACGCCTCCGCAGAGAACCGCCTGCTCTCCGAAGAGGTCCGTCTCCGTCTCCTCCCGGAAGCTGGTTTCAAGGATTCCCGCGCGCCCTGCGCCGATTCCGGAGGCGTATGCCAGAGCGTATTCCTTTGCCCTGCCGGTGGCGTCCTGGTGGACCGCTATAAGGCTCGGTACCCCCTTGCCCTCCAGATACTGGCTGCGCACAGTGTGTCCCGGCCCCTTGGGCGCTACCATTATAACGTCCACGTTTGCGGGCGGAGTAATTAGGTTGAAGTGTATGTTGAAGCCGTGGGCAAACATGAGGGCGTTGCCCTCAGTTAGGTAGGGTGCGATCTCCGCGGTATAGATGTCCGCAGCCTTTTCGTCGGGAACGAGCATCATGATCATGTCGGCAGCTTTAGCCGCCTCGGGCACAGTCATGACTTTCAGACCGGCCTTTTCCGCCTTAGGCCAGCTCTTGGAATCGGAACGCAGGCCGACGACGACGTTTACCCCGGATTCCTTCAGGTTCTGCGCGTGTGCGTGTCCCTGGCTGCCGTATCCTATAATTGCGACGGTGCGGTTGTCCAAAAGCCCGAGATTGCAGTCCGTGTCATAGTATTTGTTGATCATTGTATTTGCTTCCTTTCTTGATTATGGATTTTTAATTTAATATATATCTAAACGACTGGTAAATCAGCTGCGGTGGCTTTCAAAATCCTCACAGACCATTATTCTGCTTCCGCGGTCTATGGCGGTTACGCCGGTTCGGCACAGCTCCAGTATTTCATACTTGGCAACGACGTCCAGGAACCCGTCTATCTTGCTGGGCTTTCCCGTCAGCTCGCAGACTATGCTGTCGGGGGAGTAGTCCACAATGCTTGCCTTGTATACCTCGCAGATGTCGCGGATGGCGGAGCGCTGGGCCTCTTCTGCCGCAACCTTTACGAGCAGCAGCTCGCGCATGATCGCCTCGTTTTCGTCTTCGATCCTGACAGCCTTGACCTCCACAAGCTTTTTTGTCTGGAGAATTATCTGCTCTATGATGCGGTCGTCTCCATGTGACACAAGAGTAATGCGGGAGATGGATGGGTCGTTGGTCTCGGAAACGGTAAGCGAATCGATATTATAGCCGCGCCTTCCAAAAAGCATGGAAACGCGTGACAGCACGTTTGCGTTGTTTTCAACGAGCAGAGCTATTACAACTTTGTTTATACCCATGTCTGTTCCTCCCGTCTATTCCGTCATTACTTCGCGGACTGTGTCGCCGCTGCTTATCATCGGCAATACTCTCTCCCTGCAGTCGATAGGACATACGATCCATGCAGGTTTATCCGCCTCAAGCGCCTGCTTGAGGACCGCGGAGAACTCTTCTCTGGTTTCGGCCCTGTAGCC
>JAAYCC010000178.1 GCA_012729875.1 Clostridiales bacterium
CTCCGTATGCCGCGGACAGAGAAGCCTCAGCTTCTCCGAAAAGCTCTATCATGGAGACGTAAATCATTACGCCCGCCGAAAAACCGAGACTTACGGAGAGAAATTTTGTGTTTGTCTTCTTTGCAAAAAAAGCGATACAGCTTCCGATGCCGGTAGAAAGACCGGCTATCAGTGTGAATAAGAAGGCAAGTGTTACTTGATTCAAAGCTCAGTCCCTCCTCGATGAACAGTCTTTTTATTGGATTAGTTTTACCATCGCTCTGGCGAAATACCTCGGCAGGAGAGCGGATATATTGGGAGCAAAGCCGGACATCCGCGTATAAATAGGGGAGGCAGGGCATAGGCCGTGCCTCCCGGGTTTTTTATTTTTCCTTCTGATGGCAGCTGCCGCTCATCGGGCAGCCGGAGCAGCTGCAGCCACAGGAGGATTTGCCCTTCTTTTTGTTTTTGACCATTCCGACGATGATTGCAGTTACCAGGCATATAAGCACCAGACTGATAATTATAGTCGAGAGGTTTCCTGCTATCCACGAAAGCATATCCATACCTCCTTTGCGGCTTTTTTAATAGAACTAGGCTTTTACAGCTGTCTTTACAGTGTCTGATTCTTTAAGAGTTCCGGATTCTTTATAGGGTCTGAACAGCATATACAGGATGGACGCCACTATTGCAAACGCAACTACAGAGCCGATTATGCTGCCGCCGCCTGTAAAGAGCATTCCCAGCTGGTATATGACAAGAGACACCGCATAGGCGAAACCGCACTGGTAGCCGATGGCGAACCAGGTCCATTTGGCGCTGTTCATCTCCCGCTTTATTGCGCCGATAGCAGCGAAGCAGGGGGCACAGAGCAGGTTGAATACTAGGAAGGAATAAGCGGAGAGCGGAGAAAATACCTGGCGCATATTCGTCCAAATCTGCCAGCCGTTCTCTGCGACTTCATCAAATCCCCCGAACAGCACGCCGAAGGTGCCGACCACGTTCTCTTTTGCAATGAGGCCTGTGATGGTCGCCACGGCGCCCTGCCAGTGGCCCCAGCCGAGGGGTATGAAAATCCACGCAATAGCGTTGCCGATTACGGCGAGTATGCTGTCGTTCATGTCGACCATGCCGAAGCCGCCGTCCGACCAGCCGAAGCTGGAGGTGAACCATACGAATATGGTAGCCAGAAGGATAATGGTTCCGGCTTTCTTGATAAAGGACCAGCCGCGCTCCCACATGCTGCGGAGCACATTTCCGACGGTCGGCCAGTGATAGGCGGGCAGCTCCATAACGAAGGGAGCGGGGTCTCCCGCAAACATCTTTGTCTTCTTGAGCATGATGCCGGAAACGACTATCGCGGCGATACCTACAAAGTAGGCGCTGGGCGCAACCCACCAGGCTCTGCCGAACAGCGCGCCGGCAATTAAGGCTATGATGGGCAGCTTTGCCCCGCAGGGGATAAAGGTGGTGGTCATGATAGTCATCTTACGATCCCTATCGTTCTCTATGGTACGGGAGGCCATGATTCCGGGAACGCCGCAGCCGGTGCCTATGAGCATGGGGATAAAGGATTTTCCCGAGAGACCAAATTTGCGGAATATCCTGTCCATCACAAAGGCTATGCGGGCCATGTAGCCGCAGGCCTCAAGGAATGCCAGGAAGAGGAAGAGCACCAGCATCTGCGGCACAAAGCCCAGCACCGCTCCGACGCCTGCCACGATACCGTTGAGGAGAAGTCCCTGCAGCCAGTCCGCGCAGTTTATCTTTTCTAACCAGTTCCCCAGCAGTACCGGGATGCCGCGGACCCACACGCCGTATTCGGCGGGGTCGGGCTCCTCGACTGCAGCGGCATCCAAATAGCTGTCATACGTTACGGGTATCTCTTTTTCCAGATTACCCTCGTCGTCGTAAAGACGGGCAGTCGCTGTGAGGTCGGCCGCCGCATCGGGCTCGACTCCGGCCTCTTCGGCCGCGGACTCAAACGCCTCAACGATCGCCCCTGGCTCCAAATAGGATTCCGAGGCCTCCTCATAGGCGGCGGAGCCGATGCCGAACAGGTGCCAGCCGTCACCAAACACTCCGTCGTTGGCCCAGTTGGTTGCCCATGTTCCCACAGTTGTGACGGATACGAAATATACTATGAACATGACCACCGCGAAAATGGGCAGAGCCAGCCAGCGGTTGGTCACGACGCGGTCTATCCTGTCGGAGGCGGAGAGCTTTCCGGCGTTTTTCTTCTTGTAGCAGCCCTTTAGAATGGAGGATATATATATGTACCTCTCATTTGTGATTATGCTCTCTGCGTCGTCGTCAAGCTCCTCCTCGGCGGCCAATATATCCTGTTCGAGGTGCTCTCGCACCGCTTTGTTGAGATTTAGCTGAGATAGAACCTTTTCGTCGCGCTCAAATATTTTGATCGCATACCAGCGCTGCTGATCCTGAGGCATATCATTCAGAGCGGCCTCCTCGATATGGGCGATCGCGTGCTCCACAACTCCGCTGAAGCTGTGCATCGGGATCGTCCTTCCGTTTTTGGCAGCCTTTACGGCTTCCTCGGCTGCCTCCATGACTCCGAAACCTTTCAGCGCGGAGATCTCGACGACCTTGCAGCCCAATTCGCGGGAGAGCTCCTCGGTATTAAGCTTGTCGCCGTTCCTCCTGATAACATCCATCATGTTGATGGCAACCACCACGGGAATGCCCAGCTCGGTGAGCTGCGTGGTCAGGTAGAGATTTCTCTCAAGGTTTGTGCCGTCGACAATGTTTAAAATAGCGTCCGGACGTTCCCCGACGAGATAGTTTCTCGCAACCACCTCTTCGAGAGTATACGGAGAGAGCGAATATATTCCCGGCAGATCCATAATAATGACATCGTCATGCTTTTTCAGTCTGCCTTCCTTTTTCTCAACAGTTACGCCCGGCCAGTTCCCCACGAACTGGTTGGAGCCGGTCAGGGCATTGAACAGCGTGGTTTTACCGCTGTTCGGGTTGCCCGCAAGGGCAATTTTTATTTTCATAATCAGGTCTCCTCACTTTCTTTGGTTAGTTAATACTAACCTATCTTCAAAAAAAGGTGAGCCGGGTATTACTCGACTTCAATCATTTCTGCGTCGGATTTACGGAGGGAGAGTTCATAACCGCGCACGGTAACTTCTATCGGGTCACCAAGTGGGGCAACTTTACGGATGTATACGTCCGTCCCTTTTGTTATGCCCATGTCCATGATGCGCCGTTTGACCGCGCCCTCTCCGTGCAGTTTTACGATTCGGACTGTTTCACCGACTTTGACCTGTCTTAACGTTTTCATAACCTGCTCCTCCTCATATCATTATCTTGTTCGCCATCTCTCTGCTTATGGCGACGCGGGAATCCTTGACATTGACGATAAGATTGCCGCCTATTGTAGAAATTACCGTTATGTCTCCGCCGGCGACGAAGCCGAGATCTTCAAGGTGTTTCTTTGTCTCGGGATTACCACCGACTTTTCTTATTATGTTTGTTTCACCTATATTGGCAAGAGTCAACGGCATCATGATCTCCTCCTCGATATCTAAATGGTTAGGCATATCTAACAAATGGTGCTAAAATATAAGTTAGCTCTATCTAACC
>JAAYCC010000179.1 GCA_012729875.1 Clostridiales bacterium
GGTCGTCCACAGAGAGGATGTCTGCTCAGCAGGCGGATCTTATGACCAGTGAGCTCTCGGCCATTCGTCGCAGCCTCGACCCGGTCGTCGAGAAGATATGCGATTTGTGGCTGCGTATGCATGGCTATGACTGCAGATTCGAGATCTGCTGGGACGAGATCAATTTGCAGGATGAGGTAGAGGAGTCCAGAGCAAAGCTCTATGCAGCTCAGGCAGAACAGATATCAAATAAAGAACAGTGAACGGAGGAATTGCGTTTTGAGAATTTACAAGGCTGGTATATCGGGAGCCGACGCTTTGGACACGCAGTCGGAGCTCGAAGCGATAAACAGGTTTGCCAAGACCGAGCTTACGGAAGAGCAGGTCTACACCTTTTCTGTGGTGCTCTGCGACAATGAGGTGGACAGAGATTTTGAGAAGTTTTCCGAGCAGGCTATCTGTCAGCTGGCGAAGCTTTTTGTGGGACGAACCGGAATTTTTGACCACGACTGGAGGTCGGTAAACCAAACCGCGCGCATCTATCGCACGGAGATCGTGAAAAGTGAAGGCGTAAAAAACGGGTTGGGTGAAGATTATTGTGCGCTAAAGGGCTATGCCTATATGCTAAGAAACGAGAAGAATGCGGCACTTATAGAGGAGATTAACGCGGGGATAAAGAAAGAGACCAGCGTGGGCTGCAGCGTTTGCAGACGTGTGTGCTCGATCTGCGGTGAGGAGCACAGACCCGGGGGATGTGGACATATTCCCGGTAGAGAGTATGACGGTAAGCTGTGTTATCTGGAGCTTTTCGACGCCAACGACGCCTATGAGTGGAGTTTTGTCGCGGTGCCGGCTCAGCGGGCTTCCGGAGTTGTTAAAAAGCTGAGTTGCGGCAGTGCGCTGAAATCTTTTGTGGAAAGCCCTTCCGGCTCTGTCTATGCGCCGGAATATGATGCGCTGGAAAAGGATGCGGCCATAGGGCGGGAATACAGGAATAGCCTGAGGGAAGAGGTCCTTCGTCTGGGGCTCCTCTGTGACAGAAAGTTTTTTGAAGCTCTGGAGGGCAGTGTGAAATATATGGAAAGTGAAGAGCTTCTTGGCCTAAAGGACGTTTTTCAAAGACATCTTGATGAGCGCTTCCCCCACAGAACCCAGCTCCCCGGCAGGGACGAGACCGTCTCTTTTGATGGTGACATGTATATGGTTTGAGCTTATGGGCACTTTGCCCATGCAATAAAGATTATATGGAGGAATACAAATTGAAAGTTAGTCATGAAGGAATCGGAGAGAGCGTTGTTACATTCTACAACAGCAAACAGCACCCTGCGGCAGTGGGTGTGCCTGTCAAAATGAGCGCCAACGGGGAAGTGTCCGCCTGCGTGAGCGGCGACAAGTTCTTTGGGGTCTGTATTGCCTGTGACTCGGAATTTACGGCAGTGCAGACCGCAGGCTATGTAAAGCTGGGATATACCGGCGCGACAGTTCCGACTGTGGGCTTTGTTAGCCTCGCGGCCGACGGCAGCGGCGGGGCGGCAGTAAATGCGTCGGGTAGAGAGTTTCTTGTGATAGACGTGGATAAGACGAGTGCTTTAGCCGGCGTCGTTCTTTAACAAGGAGGGAAGATATGACTTATAAGTTTAATGAAATCAAACTGGACAAGGGTATGTACGGAGAGACGGGCAAGAGCTTTACTCAGGTGCTGGAAAAACTCGATCCCTCTGAGGATTACAAGGGCACACCCTATGAAGGCCTCGACGCCTATCAGCGTCAGCTGAAGCGTTTTGATATCCGGGTGCGCGGAGCCGGCAGCGACGCCGTTGAAAAGTTTTTCCGTACCACCGAGAGCGCCGTGCTTTTCCCCGAATATGTGGCGCGCTCCGTCCGCCAGGGAATGGAGGAAGAAAATGTTCTGCCGTCCATAACAGCGACGGTTACAAAGATCGACGGTATGGATTATCGCAGTATTTACTCGGTACCCACGAAGGATGAGAAGAGTCTGCGGCATGTCGAGGAGGGTGAGGTCATTCCTCAGACCGAGGTCAAGGTGCGGGAAAACCTCGTTAAGCTTCACAAGAGAGGGCGTATGCTCGTGGCCTCTTATGAGGCCGTACGATTTCAGAAGCTCGATCTGTTTTCCGTTATGCTGCGCCAGATTGGCAGCCAAATCATGCGGATGCACCTTGAGGACGCCATTGATGTGATTGTAAACGGCGACGGCAACAGCAATGCGGCAGCGTCATTTGCGGTTGGTACGGCCCCTGTTTCCGGTACTTCCGGCACGCTTACATACACACAGCTGCTGGAGTTCTGGAGCCAGTTCGACCCCTATACACTGAACACTCTTCTTGTCAGTCCCGACGCAATGCTGCAGATCCTCAAGTGCAGTGAGTTCCAGAATCCGCTGACAGGTCTCAATTTCCAGGGTACAGGCGAGCCGGGCAATCCTCTCGGGGCTAAGCTCATCAGGTCCTCCGCAGTTGAGAGAGGTACCGTTATCGGTATTGACCGTGGCTATGCGTTGGAGATGATCTCCGCGTCCGACGTCTCCGTAGAGTATGACAGACTCATCGACCGCCAGCTAGAAAGAGCCGCGATCACTAGTATTTCAGGATTTGCAAAGCTCTATACTGAGGCTTCCAAGATCCTGAAGATCTGATGAATGAGAACCGCAGCGGGGAAACTTTGCTTTCCCCGCAGAAGGGAAGGCTTTTATGACGATAAATGAAGAAATCTTTGCAAAAGCCATGCTTCTTGTGAAGGGAGAGCTTCTTAAGGACGAGGAGGCTGTCCTTAAGGAGATCTGCGCTATGGCCTGTGACGAACTAATGGGTAGGCTAAAGGAGGATGTTTTGCTCACGGATATACACGACAGCTTCGTACGTTCGGCGGCGACTCTTGCACTGGCAATGTTCCTTGAGGCGGAAACGAGTCAGGTGCAGAGCTTTTCGGCAGGATCGGTGCATGTCAGCAGACAGAATCCCGCTCAGATAAGGGCTTCCACCGACTTGCTGAGAAGACAGGCGGAGCTTATGCTGCTGGGATATCTGAAAGATCACGGTTTTGGATTTAAGGCGGTGAGGGGCTGATGGGCAAAGTGTTCGGCGATATCTGGTGCTTTGGTCAGACCCTTACCGTTTTTAGTGATGACGGCACAAATAGCCGCAAGTTTTTAGGATTTATCGAGCCGCTTGGGCTTAAGGATACCGTGGCCGCCGTGCGGAAAAAGCCGGGCATTGTTAGAAAGGAAAAGTACAGACTTATTGCCGAGCCGGACGAGGATTTTTTCGGCGGCTGTGCTTCGTGTGTGGGGATCGATGGACATCGATTCGAGATCTTGGGCATCAAAAAAATCTATTATGGAGACAAGGTCAGCCACAGAGAGTGTGTGCTCATCAAGACGGGTGAGGTGACAAAGGATGCTTAATGCTGTTTTGGACGCAGTTACAAAGACTCTAGTTTCAGCCGGAGTCAATGCGTTTCGTGAGTTCCCCGATAGAGATTTGCCGTCTTCTGGTGGTACCTTTGTCTGCGTTGGCTCCGATGAGTGTATATGCCGCAGTCCGGGTTTTGGAGATTATCTTGGAGTTCGTACCGATTTGTTAAGCGGAGCTGTGACGGAGCTTTTTGGAAAGCGGCTGGAGGTCACGCTCTGTCTAGAGGTGTTTTCGCCGTATAATCCGAGCTTTGGCGAGAAAGCCTGTGCCTTGTGCGCGGACAAGGTCACGGAAATCCTTGGCGGGCTTCCGTCGGGTCTTCGTGTGATACAAATAACACGCGAAGGGGTGACTGCCGACGAGGAGCTTTCACTTTTTCGATGCGTCTGCTCTCTGCGCTGTTTGGCTTTTTTTATCGCAGAAAAAAGTGAAGAGAGAACCGAGTTTTTGGATTTTATTATGAAAGGAGCTATTGGGAGTGCCAACCAATGAAAGACCGGGGGTGTATTCCTCCATTGAAGTTTCAAGCTCGCTTACCGGCTCGGGTAGCGGCAGGGTCGTGGGCGTTGCGGCTGTATCCGCTGCGGGCGCAAAGGGCGTTTGTAAGCGCGTTGCGTCCTATGCCGAGGCAGTTAGTGAATTTGGGAGCGGCTGTAATCTGACCGAGCTGATACGTATTCTGTTTCTCAACGGTGCCTATGCGGTTGAGGCAATCCCCGCCGCTGTCAATGCGGCTGCTGTTAAGGCCGACTATGAGGCGGCCTTTGCGGTACTCATGAATAAGGAAAGCGTAAAGATAATGGTCTGCGACAGCGATTCTGCCGAAGTCCACGCCGCGCTTAAAGCTGCGATCGCAGGAGCCTCTGAGAACTGTAAGTACCGAATCGGCATAGTTGAAACGGGAGGCGCGGTTTCCGATGCCGCTGCAAGGGCGGAGACACTCAACTGTGAGCGTCTGGTCATGGCTTATCCGGCAGAGGAGGGCAGCGGCGCCAGGAAAGGCGCCGTTTCAGCCGCACTTGCCGGGGCGGTAGCCTCGGGCGGAGATCCCGCGCTTCCTATGAACGGCGCGGAGCTGCGAGGGACGGAGATCACCAAGCTGTTCAGCGATGCGGAGATAGCGACGCTTGTTCACGCGGGGGTCACACCGATCGAATGTGTTGGCGGAGGCGTCAGCGCTGTCAGAGGGATCACGACACGCACTACGACTGCCGGCGAGCAGGACTTGACATGGCGCGAGCTGACTACGGTGCTCATTATCGACGACATTATTCCTTCTGTCCGTTCAGCGCTGAGAGTGAAATTTCCGAGAGTAAAGAACACTGTCCAGACTCGGGGCGCCATCCGAACACAGGTGATCATTGAGCTGGAGAGCAAACTCAAGCAGGAGATTATTGACGACTATGGTTCCGTCATTGTTGAGGCCGATGCAGAGGACCCGACAATATGTATTGTGAGCTTTGAATTTACCGTGGCGCACGGCTTGAACCGTATCAATCTGACCGCCCACATCAGCGTTTAAGGAGTGATGATA
>JAAYCC010000180.1 GCA_012729875.1 Clostridiales bacterium
GCCAAGGTTGAGATGCAGGCAAAGAAGGCCGACCTCGAGAATCAGATTACCGCAGCAGAGGGAGTTATAAAGCAGCTTGAGGCAGATATAGAGAGATACAAGGTCGAATACGAGACTAACGAGGCACAGGAACAAGCTATCCGAAATCAGATCGGCCAGCTTGAAGCGCAGCTTGCTCAGCAGAGTGCCAACAACGGCACCACTCCTACTCCGGGCACCGGCGCTTATATGTGGCCTGTCGCCGGTACATCAACCGGCAACGTCTCCTCTTACTTTGGCTACAGAACACACCCCATCTTCGGTGACCAGCGTTTTCACTCCGGTGTCGATATATCTGCCGGCTCGGGTACGACCATCATGGCAGCCGACTCAGGAACTGTTCTTTCAGCCACATACCATTATTCCTATGGCAATTACGTCGTCATTAGCCACGGCAGCGGCAGCTCGACGCTGTATGCCCACATGAGTTCCATAGCGGTGAGTGCCGGACAGTCCGTATCAAAGGGACAGACCATCGGCTACGTTGGCTCGACAGGCTGCTCGACGGGTCCGCACTGTCATTTTGAGATCCGCGTAGGCGGCTCCCTGGTGGATCCGCTGAGCTACTTCTAATACCTTAAAATCAAATACCGCCGGGCAGTCCGACTAGACTGCCCGGCAATTGCGATTTTCAGGCAATACTAAACCCGCCCTTAGACTTGTTGTTCTCCAATTTATTCTCAGGAGGCTCCTATGAAGAAAAGATATGGTTTTTCTGCGCTGCTGATTTCGGCCCTTACCGGAATCATTATCTGTGCGCTCGTTTTTGCGGCTGTTTTCATGTATATGATCCGCGACAGGGACAAGCTCAAAGCGGCGGTTAAATTTGCGAAGATATATGAGACCATTCAGGAAAAATATATTGGCGATACGGACATGGAGCAGGTCTCCGACGCGGCTTTTGGCGCAATGCTTGAGGCTATCGACGACCGCTGGAGCTATTATATGACCGCCGAAGAATTCGACGCGTACAAAAATTACCAGAGCAACACTTATACAGGTATAGGCATTACTATTGTACCCGAAGAGAGCGGCGCCTATCTGCTGGTGGCCGGTATAACTGAGGACTCACCGGCCGACAGGGCGGGTGTGCATATAGGAGACAGGCTGAGGTCTATTGACGGAGCCACCCTTGAGGGATTAGAGGCGCCTGAGATCAAGGATATTATCGCCTCTAAAAACGGTGAAAAGTTTGAGCTGGGACTAATCACGGCCGACGGCGGCGAAGTGACCGTTACAGTATCTACAGAGGTTGTTTTTACCAAGCCGGTCAAGTATGAGATGCTGGATTCCGACATAGGTTATGTCAGAATAAAAAACTTTGAGGACGGCAGCGGTTCCGGCGCCGTCGCGGCGGTTGACGATCTTATTTCCAGAGGCGCCGCTGGTATCGTATTCGATGTCCGCAACAATCCGGGCGGAAAGCTGAGCGAGCTTTTGACGATTCTCGACCATCTGCTCCCCGAAGGAGAGGTCTTTGTGTCAGTAAATGAAAAGGGCGAGGAAAACATCAGATATTCCGACGCCGAGTGTGTAGAGATACCCATGACTGTTTTGGTAAACGCGAACTCTTACAGCGCGGCGGAATTCTTTGCTGAGGCGCTCTCGGAATACGGCGTGGCGACCGTTGTCGGGAGTAATACAACAGGCAAATCACGATCTCAGATAAATATTGTGCTATCAGACGGCAGCGCAGTCCATCTCTCCACAAACGGATACCTTACGCCAAAAAGGACGGATTTGGCGGAACAGGGCGGTATCGTGCCGGATGTGGCTGTTGATCTCGACGACGAGGACTCAGTCTACCTGATCGCTGGACAGCTTCCCTATTCATACGATGAACAGCTGCAGGCTGCGATTCTGGAGCTAAATAAATCCAACGACAAATGATTACCAATTATACGTCTTGACATGGACTGCGTTTGTATCTATAATACAACAAGTTATATCTGTCATTTAATGTATAAAAGTGACATTTTAATATAAAGGGGAGATTTCAATGGCAAACGAAGCAAAATATAAGATGAGCAAGGAGCGCCTTGAAGAGATAAAACAGGAACTGCATTATCTCGAGACCGTTCGGGAAAAAGAAGTATCCGAGCTTATCAAAGAAGCGCGTTCCTTCGGCGACCTCTCCGAAAACAGTGAATACGACGAGGCCAAAACGGAGCAGGGTAAGCTCTACTCCAAGATTGCCGAGCTTAAGAATATAATAGAGAACGCCGAAGTTATTGAGCAGACAAAAGCAGACACAAAGATTGTGCGGCTTGGCAGCCGAGTCAAGGTCAAATGCCTTGAGGACGGCGAGACCGAGGAATACCAGATAGTCGGCTCTCAGGAGGTAGACCCGATGCAGGGCCGCATCTCAGACGACTCTCCACTTGGCAGAGGGCTTCTCGGCCAGAAGGTCGGCAGCACCGTCAAGATTGAAGCGCCAGTGGGCGAACTGATGTTCAAAATACTCTCTATAGAAAACAAGGCAGGAGAATAAAAGATGAGTCAAGAAATCACTCCCGAAGAAGCAGCCGACATATCCGAAATCCTTCAGATACGACGCGATAAACTGAGCAAGCTGCGTGAGGAAGGCCGGGATCCGTACACAGTCACGAAATATACAAGAACTGCCTATTCTGCCGAAATCAAGGACAATTTTGAGCTGTGGGAGGAAAAGAATGTCTCCCTGGCTGGCCGGCTTATGTCCAAGCGCGACATGGGCAAGGCCTTCTTTGCGGACCTAATGGACGACAAGGGCAGGATTCAGCTCTATGTCCGGGTAAACGACCTGGGTGAAGAGTCCTTCGGGGAATTTAAGAGGTGGGACATCGGGGACATTATCGGGGTTGAGGGCTTCGTTTTCCGTACACGAAGAGGCGAGATTTCTGTACACTGCAGCAGTGTCAAGCTCTTGTCAAAGTCTCTGCTGCCTCTGCCCGAAAAGTTCCACGGCCTGACAGATCAGGAGACCCGCTACCGTCAGCGCTATGTAGACCTTATTGTCAATCCTGAGGTGCGCCGTACTTTTGAAATACGTAGCTCTTTCATCCGCCATGTGCGCAGCTATCTCGACAACCGCGGGTACATGGAGGTCGAGACGCCCGTTCTCAACACTATATCCGGCGGAGCGACCGCGCGCCCCTTCATAACACACCACAACGCTCTCGATATGGACATGTATATGCGCATAGCTACCGAGCTTCACCTTAAGCGTCTGGTGGTAGGCGGCATTGAGCGTGTCTACGAGATAGGCCGCATTTTCCGCAATGAGGGGATGGATACAAAGCACAATCCCGAGTTTACCACTGTCGAGCTCTACGAGGCATACGCCGATTTCAACGACATGATGGACATATTTGAGGAGATGCTGTCCGGCGCCGCGATGGATATTCTGGGAACCTATAAGCTGAGGTGGCAGGGACAGGACATTGACCTCACCCCCGGCTGGGAGCGCATAAGCATGGCGGATGCGGTCAAGAAATATCTTGGACTGGACTTCATGGCTGTCACCTCCGACGAGGATGCAGCAGAGCTGGCTAAATCCGTCGGCGTCACTCTCCCCGAGGGCAAGGAAGCGACCTGGGGCAACTATCTTTATGAGTGCTTTGACCAGAGGGTCGAGGAAAAGCTCATCCAGCCAACCTTCATCACAATGCATCCGGTGGATGTTTCTCCGCTTGCAAAGCGCAGCGCGAAGGACCCGCGCCTTACCGAACGTTTTGAGATTTTTATCTGCCGCAGCGAGATGGGCAACGCCTTCTCGGAGCTTAACGACCCAATCGATCAGAAGCAGCGCTTCCAGAAGCAGGTCGAAATGCGTGCCAAGGGTGACGATGAGGCAGGTATGATGGACGAGGATTTCATAACTGCCCTTGAATACGGACTTCCTCCCACGGGCGGTATGGGCATAGGCATAGACCGCTGTGTTATGATGCTGGCCGGTGTGGACTCCATCCGCGAAGTAATTCTCTTCCCGACAATGAAACCTATCGACGCGTAGGCGCGTCTTTCCGGGCTGCGACAGGGCACTATAGCCCCGCCGCAGCCATAATGTTTTCGGAGAGCTTATGGAACACATCACCTCACGGAAAAACCGAATAATTACACACCTTAAAAACCTCTCGGCGGATGGGGCATATCGCCGCGAGAAGGGCGAATTTGTGTGCGACGGGGAAAAGCTTCTGCAAGAAGCCATGGATCTCGGTGCTAGTATCACGGCGGTCCTCTGGGGCGGAGAGCCTTCATTTGAGCTGCCGCGGGGCATTGAGCAGTATACCTGCCCCCCGGAGCTAATGCAGCATGTCTCGCCGCTCAAAAATTCAAAAGGCCCCGTATTTGCGGTACAGATGCGGCGCTGTAAGTATGAGGGTGCCGTGGAAAGCGCTGTGATTCTTGAAAACGTACAGGATCCCGGCAACGTAGGCACAGTATTGCGTACGGCGAGTGCAATGAAGGTTGATCTCGTTGTCCTGACCCGGGACTGTGCGGACATATATAATCCGAAGACAGTTCGCAGCACAATGGGCGCCATCTTTCGTCAGAGTGTCATTGAGACCGATCTTGCGGGCATAAAGTCTATTGCCTCCGAAAACGGACTGAGGCTTTACGGCGCCGCCCTTTCGGACGCCGCAGAGGATATACGCGATGTGGATATGACACGGGCCGCCGTAGCAATAGGCAGTGAGGGCAGGGGCTTGTCAAAGGAACTGCTGTCGCTGTGCGACGGACAGATCATAATACCGATGGAGGCGGGAAGCGAGTCTCTGAACGCGGCTGTTGCTGCGTCGGTCGTCATCTGGGAGATGTACAGGAGAAAGACATAGGGGGTGTCTGAGCTTGTCTACTCTGAAATACTGGGTTTGGCTGTCGTCCCTTACCGAGCTTAAGCCAAAGACACGCGTGGAGCTGCTGGAGGCCTTTGGCGACCCTGAGAGCATATATTATGCCGACGACAGACAGCTTTTGGAGCGATGCCCGGTTTCCGACCATGAACGGTCTCTGCTCCGCAGCAAGAGCCTCGACCGCGCGGACGAAATCCTCGAAAAGTGCAGTGCGGACGGCGTGACCCTGTGCACGATAAGAGACGCAATTTATCCCAAACGTCTCTATAACATCTACGACCCGCCTGTAATGCTCTATATCAAGGGCAAACTTCCAGCCATAGATGAGGAGGCGGCGATAGCTGTTGTCGGTACCCGCAAAGCCACGCCCTACGGTATCAAAATGGGCCGTGGCATGGGCTATGAGATAATCCGGGGCGGGGGGCTGGTCGTCACGGGGCTTGCCGCCGGTGTGGACAGCGCCGCCGCAGAGGGGGCACTCAGAGCCGGTGGGAGCTGTATCGGTGTTCTGGGCTGCGCCATCGACGATATCTATCCGAAATACAGCGATATGCTCTTCGAAGATGTTGCGGCCGCAGGCGCCCTGGTCAGCGAATACCCACCCGGCACTCCGATTTTCGGCAGGAACTTCCCAGAGCGCAACCGAATAATGAGCGGGCTTTCGGTCGGGGTCACGGTTATTGAGGCGCCGATCGGCAGCGGGGCGCTGATAACAGCTTCAAGAGCTCTGGATCAGGGCAGGGAAGTGTTTGCCGTACCCGGAAATGCGGACGCGCCAAACTGCAGAGGTTCAAATGGTCTGATTAGAGACGGCGCGATACTTGTGACCTGCGGATGGGATGTGCTCTGTGAATTTGAGAGCCGTTTTCCGGCAAAACTGTCAAAACCCGACCTCACGCGAGGCCCGGATTTTGACGCTGTGTTACAGACAGGGGTGGAAAGGTCTGACAGATTGGCAAAAATCCCCCCCGAGACCGGCGAAGGCTTTGCGAAGCTCCGCGAGAAGAAAGGTGACCGAAAAAACATTGACAAGCAAAAGCGTCGGGACTATATTGATTTGAAAGAGCAGCTCTCGGGCCTGTCCGAAGCGCAGCTCAAGATAGTTGCAGCGATGGATGAGCACTCAAAACATGTGGACGATATAATTGAAGCTGCCGGTCTTCCCGCATCGGTTGTGCTGTCTGAGCTGACAGTTCTGCAGATCAAGGGCTTTGTCAAGCAGGAAAACGGCAAGAGATTTTCTTTGAGCATAGATAAAATATAACATTAAGTGAGGACAGACATGGCAAAAACGGATCTGGTCATTGTGGAATCTCCCGCAAAGGCAAGAACAATTGAAAAATACCTTGGTTCAAATTACAGTGTTGTAGCATCCATGGGACACCTCAGGGATCTCCCCAAGAGCACCATGGGCGTTGATATAGAAAACGGCTTTGAACCCGATTATCAGCCGGTTAAGGGGCGCGAGAATGTTATCGAGGACCTGCGCAAGCGTTCACAGTCGGCGAACATAGTTTATCTGGCAACCGACCCGGACCGAGAGGGTGAGGCAATATCATGGCATTTGAAGGAGCTTTTAGAACTGCCCGACGAAAAGGCGAGGCGAGTTACCTTTAACGAGATAACCAAAAAGACGGTGACTGAGAGCATTGCCGTCCCCCGGGATATAGACCAGGATCTGGTGGACGCGCAGCAGGCAAGGCGTATCCTTGACCGCATCGTGGGCTACAAGCTCAGTCCGCTGCTCTGGCGAAAGGTGCGCCGCGGGCTTTCAGCCGGCCGCGTACAGTCTGTCGCCACCCGTATGGTGGTGGACAGGGAAAAAGAAATAAGGGACTTCCGGCAGGAGGAATTCTGGCTGCTGGACGTCACCCTCGACTGCGAGAAAAACAAGGGCAGTTTTGTCGCCCGCTTTCACGGAACCGAGGAAAAGAAGCTCGAACTCAAGACAGAGGAGGAAGCGGACAGGGTCATCTATGAAATATCAAAGGATGAATTCCGTATAAAGACCGTCAAGCGCGGTGAAAAGACACGCTCACCGTCGCCCCCGTTTATCACCTCCACACTTCAGCAGGAGGCCTCCAGGCGCCTTGGTATGACACCCCGGCGTACCATGTCCATTGCGCAGCAGCTCTATGAGGGAGTCGATATAAGCGGGGAGGGTACTATAGGTCTTATCACTTACATGAGAACAGACTCTCTGCGCCTTTCCGACGACGCTACGAGCACGGCGAAGGAGTTCATTATCGGACGCTACGGAAAGGATTACTATCCCGGAAAGCCCCGGGTTTTTAAGACCAAAGCAGGCGCACAGGACGCGCATGAGGCGATTCGCCCCAGCAATGTCTTCCTGACGCCTGAGAATATAAAAAAGGACCTCACCCCCGACCAGTACAGGC
>JAAYCC010000181.1 GCA_012729875.1 Clostridiales bacterium
AAGGTGACGTGTTTTTTCTCATCGACACCGTAGCGGACGCGGGCCCTGCCAAAGCGCATTGCCCCTCCACCGCCTCGATCGCCCTGTTTCGCCATGTTCATCATAACGATCCAGAAAACCACCATTAGAACAATAAGCCCGAGATATGGCAGCAGTGAGACCCACCAGGGCGCGGTCCAGGGCAGAGGGTAGTCGTAGTCCTTAATGATACCTTTTTTGACCTGCTCGTCGATTAGGGTACCCAAATCCTCACGGAAGTCGTCCACGCTCAGCAGCTCGTGGGTTACAGTCTTGCTGCCGTTATATTCCTCATAGAGGTTGAGTATCAGTTCCTCGGAGGTCGCAGTAAAGGACTCTACCTTTTCGTTTTCAAAAAGCTTCCTAACCTCGTAATAGCTGACAACGGAGCTCTGCTTGTTTTGAGAAGTCATGGTCAAAACCGTGGCAATGAGAATGACAAGAATCAGCATATAAAAACCTATGTCTCTTGCCTGACGACGGTTCTTCTTCAAGTTGTGATCACATCCTTTATATTAGACTGGGGGTCAGTTTGAATATATATCGGGCTTGAGAACCCCGATATAAGGGAGATTGCGATATTTTTCAGCGAAGTCGAGTCCGTAGCCGACAATAAACTCATCGGGGACCTCGAAGCCGACGTAGTCTGCCTTGACAGGGGCTTTTCTGCGCGAGGGCTTGTCGAAAAGCGTTACAAGAGTTATTGATGCGGGCTTGCGGTTCTGGAGATAGCCGCAGAGGTAGTTTAGTGTTACGCCGCTGTCAAGAATGTCCTCGACGATAATGATGTCGCGGCCTGCGATGTCCTCGCTCAGGTCTTTCATTATATTGACGGCGCCGCTGGATGATGTGCCGCGGCCGTAGGACGAGACAGCCATAAAGTCCAGGGAAGATTTCAGGTCTACGGCGCGTACCAGGTCCGCCATGAATACAAAGCTGCCCTTGAGCACGCCTATAAACAGGGGCTCTTTACCGGCAAACCTCTCGGTCAACGCCGCCCCAAGCTCTGTTACGCGTTTTTTCAGCTGATCTTCGGTGAAAAGTATTTTAAGGATGTCCTCTCTCATATCCGTATATCTCCCAAAACGATTATTTTTCTATTCTTATGTGGATTACATCGTCGCCGGGGTGCGGCAGACAGCGCTCTGCTATTCCGAAGCCGTAAACCGCGATCACTCCCGCACCGTCACAGAGCACGGGGACGAGATAACGGCCTTTTCCGTTGAGCCTTGCCTCGGAAAAAAGCTTCTTCAGAGATTTGGTGCAATTGCGGCCCGCAAGGCGGACAGTTCCGCCCTCAAAGCGCGGCCTGACGATGATTTTACCACAGACACTATCACTTTTGAAGTAAAAATTATTAAAAGAATTGTAAATTTCGCCGCATTGCGGAATAAATTCACAATAAATTTTCAGTCCGGCCTCCGGTATTTCAGTTGAGCTCCCAATTCTTACAACGCGAGGCAGGAACTCTTCTTGCTCCTGATCTCCGAACACGAGACGGTCATAGTCGCGGAACACGCGCATACCGGGTATGTCCACAGAAGCATGGGGGTCGCCGCCCTCTGCTATTTCTCTGATGGCCTCGGTATGTCCGGCGGAGATGCCCGCCCCGAGTATAATTTTCAGCACCCGCGCGGAAATGGGGCGCGGCAGCTCGGCAAATTCGGCGGACGGAAGGGAATCGCCGTCAAATTTTTCGTCCGTGAAGCGCTGTGCGATGCTGTAGAGGTATTCGTCATCCTCACGCAAAAGAGATATGCCGCGTACTGCGTTTTCGTCAAAGCCGCCGCAGATATCCCGCAGTACGGGGATGACTTTGTGACGTATTTTGTTGCGCGCGCAGAAATCCTCGTCGTTTGTCGCGTCCTCCACATGGGGGATGCCGTTTTCCTGAAGATAACTCAGCACCTCGTCGGTAGTCGTATGCAGCAAGGGGCGTACAATTCTGCCCCTCACGGGCGGTATGCCGCAGAGCCCGGTAAGCCCAGAGCCGCGCGCAAAGTTGAAAAGAAAGGTCTCGGTGTTGTCATTGGCCGTGTGCGCCGTTGCTATGCGGTCGGCTCCTATTTCGTCCGCAGTTTTTTCCAGGAACTCATAGCGGAGCGTGCGCGCCGCCTCCTCAATGCCGATACCGTTTTCGGCGGCGTAGGCGGAGACGTCCGAAGTGCCTGTATAGCAGGGGATGCCGCGCTCTTTACAGTAGTTCTCCACAAATCTTCGGTCACGCAAGGAGCACTCGCCGCGAAGCTGATGGTCAAAGTGGGCGCAGGCGATGTTTAGCCCGTACTGCTCGGAAAAACAGAGCAAAAGCTCCAGAAGGCACATTGAGTCCTTACCGCCGGAAACGGCTGCTAGGACGGTTGCGCCCTTCGGGAGCATATCATATTTTTCACATAAATCAATAATTTTCATCACTATGGTGTTTTTCCGCTGATACATAGGTGGTGTATTCGGGCAGCCACATCAGGTCTATCGTCCCGGTTTCGCCATGGCGGTTTTTAAGAACGATCGCCTCGGCTGCGTTGGGGTTTTCACACTCGCGGCTGTAGTAGCCCTCGCGGTAGAGTCCGATAACAATGTCCGCGTCCTGCTCGATGGCGCCTGACTC
>JAAYCC010000182.1 GCA_012729875.1 Clostridiales bacterium
GTGGCCGCCCGCTCTCTGGACACCAAGCGGACCGTCATAACAAAGCTTCTGGGCGAGGGCCTCTATCCCTACACCAAGCGCTATCTCGGCACCTTTGACAACCACTTCTCCACCATAGGTCTCATCGGCATGAATGAAGCGGGTCTCAACGCCTGCTGGCTCAGAAAGGATCTCACCACCCCGGAGGGGCAGCAGTTTGCAAAAGACGTTCTCAACCATATGCGTGAAAAGCTCTCAGACTATCAGGAGCAGTACGGCGCACTGTTCAACCTTGAAGCAACGCCTGCCGAATCCACCACCTACCGTCTTGCGATGCACGATGTGAAGCGCTTCCCCGACATAATAACCGCCGCAAATCCAGGCGGAACACCATACTACACCAACAGCTCCCACCTGCCCGTCGGCTATACTGAAGACATATTTGAGGCCCTTGAAATCCAGGACGAACTGCAGACTTTATACACCTCAGGCACAGTGTTCCACGCCTTTCTCGGCGAGAAGCTGCCGGACTGGAAGTCGGCCGCAAACCTCGTCCGCAAGATAGCCGAGAACCACCACCTGCCCTACTACACCATCTCCCCCACCTACTCTGTATGCAAAAACCACGGCTACATCACCGGTGAAGTACATGAATGCCCCGACTGCGGCGAGAAGACCGAGGTATACAGCCGCATAACCGGCTACTATCGTCCCGTCCAGAACTGGAACGCGGGTAAGACTCAGGAGTTCAGAGAGCGCAAGCTGTACGACATCTCAGGCTCCCGGCTCCGCAGTATGAAAGGGGCTTCAGGCTGTACCGCTACCGCAGAGGTGGATGCGTCCGTTGTCGCAGAGGGTGCAAAGGCAATGCTGTTCTCCCGTACCTCCTGCCCCAACTGCCGCGTTGCAGAGTCCATTCTCGGAAAAGCGGGCTTTGGATATGAAAAGCTGATAGCGGATGACAACATCGATCTCTGCAGGCAATATGGAATCAAAGGCGCGCCTACGCTTCTCATCACGGACGGAGCGAATTTCGAAAAGTTCTACGGCGTACCGGAGATCAAAAGGTTTCTCTCATCCGAACAGGTAGTATAGAAACTCTTTCAGTAAATCTTTTTGGGGCCGGGCAGCGACGGCTGTCCGGCCCCATTTCTATCTTAAAACGCAAAGGAAGACAAAAGTATGCACGATATAGTCATAATAGGAGGCGGCCCGGCGGGTATGACAGCCGCCCTGTATGCGCTCCGCAACAACAACAGCGTGCTTGTTCTGGAGAAAAACGGCTTTGGCGGCCAGATAACATACTCTCCCAGAGTGGAGAACTTCCCCGGTTTCCTCTCTATAAGCGGCAGCGAGCTCGCGGACAAAATGCTTGAGCAGATAATTGCGCAGGGCGCGGACGTAGAGATTGAGACCGTCAACGAGGTGAGGGACGAGGGCAAGGTAAAGCGCGTTTTAACCGAGGAAGGCTCGGAGTATGAGGCAAAAGCAGTCGTCATCGCCTCCGGAGCCAGGCACCGAATGCTTGGACTTGAGGGTGAAAACAGCCTTGTGGGCAGCGGAATCAGCTTCTGCGCCGTCTGTGACGGCGATTTCTACAGAGATCAGACCGTCGCCGTGGCCGGCGGAGGCAACTCCGCACTGCAGGAGGCAGCCCTTCTCTCCGAGGTCTGCAGCGAGGTCATACTCATTCAGGACCTCGACCACTTTACCGGCGAAGAAAAGCTATGCACTGCACTTTTGGAGCGCCCAAATGTCCGCGCGCTCAGCGGTACTGTAATCGAACAGCTGTTGATAGAAGACGGCGCTCTCAAGGGTCTTAAAGTCCGTAAACAGGCCACCGGGGAAACCGGCGAGATCACCTGTGACGGGCTGTTCGTCGCAATAGGCCTCATTCCCGAAAATGAGGTTTTCAAAAACATCGTCACTTTGGACGGGCAAGGCTACATACTCTCCGGGGAGGACTGTCTCACCGGCCACGGCGGTATATATGCCGCAGGAGACTGCCGAGACAAATCAGTCCGTCAACTGACCACTGCATGTGCGGACGGCGCAGTTGCCGCACTTGCCGCCTGTAAATATATAAGCAGCGGCTTATGACAAAAAGGGTACAATATATAAAAAAAGATACGTTAAAACAGGAAAAATAAGCCTTGCAATAGAGTCATCCTTTGCTTATACTATTAAATAAAGGAATGGCCATATCAGGCCATTTTATTACAACAGTTTTATGGAGGGAACAAATGAAAGGACAAAAATTGCTTAAGGTCAGCGGAGTTCTGATGGCCGTTGGAGGCATTGCGGCTTTGGCCGCAGGGATCCTGGCAATACTCGGCACCGCTGATCTCTCTGTTCTTGCAGACGACGCACTCAAGATTGTTGCTATTCTTTCAATTCTAGGCGGCGCAGCGGCGTTCGCCGCAGGCATTGTGGGCGTGAAGGCCGCCGGTATGCCAGGAGTCGGTAAGATCAAGGCCGCACTGCTTCTCGGTCTGTTCTCATTGCTTCTTGGTCTTATCTCCGCTGTTTACAGTCTCGTCTCAAACGCCTTCACATTTGACATTCTCACTATTGTCTGCATTGTGGCTGGCGCAGTCTTCCCGGTCCTCTATCTTGTCGGACTGATTCAATTCAAAAACGCACTTGTAGCCCTTTTGTCCGGTGATTAATAACCACCTCGCGGCTACACACAGCAGAGCGCGGACTCGTTTGAGTCCGCGCTCTGCTGTTCTATAACTCAGCTTTTCGGCTTAAGGATAAGGTTTATGAGCTTATTTTTTACGATGATAGTTTTGACGATCTCCATACCGTCTACGATTTTTGCTATTTTCTCGTTTTCACAGGCGATGCTCTTCACGGTCTCATCGTCGGCGTCCAGCGGTACGACAACTGTAGCCTTCAGCTTACCTCCGACCTGAACAGCGATCTCCTTCTCGGCATCTACTGTCTTGGCCTCATCATACTCCGGCCAAGACTGCTGACAGGCCATACCTCCAAAGCCCTGAATCTCCCAAAGCTCCTCAGCGATATGCGGCGCGAAGGGGCTGAGCAGGATGAGCAGGGTCTTTATGTCTCCCCTCGTGGGCTTGTTTTCGTAGAAGGTGTTGACCAGCGACATGAGGGTAGCAATGGCGGTGTTGAACTTCATGCTCTCAATATCCTCGCCGACCTTCTTTATGGCCTTGTGTAACTCCGACTCGTTAGCCTTGGAGTATCCGTCTCCGTTCAGTGGGTTCTCAGCGAGGTTCCAGACCCGGTCGAGGAAGCGCTTGCAGCCCTTGACCGCAGTATTGGACCATGGAACGGCCTTCTCGAAGTCGCCGATAAACATGATATACAGACGCAGGGTATCCGCGCCGAATTCGTCAACTATATCGTTGGGGTTCACGACATTTCCCCTGGACTTTGACATTTTTTCTCCGCCCTCGCCGAGGATCATACCGTGGCTTGTGCGTTTCATGTAAGGCTCTTTGGTGGGGACAACGCCGATGTCGTAGAGGAACTTGTGCCAGAAACGGCTGTAGAGCAGATGCAGCGTCGTGTGCTCCATGCCGCCGTTGTACCAGTCCACCTGATGCCAGTATTTGATAGCGTCCTCACCGACAAGCGCGCCGTCATTGTGGGGATCCATATAGCGCAGATAGTACCAGCTTGAGCCGGCCCACTGCGGCATGGTATCCGTTTCGCGTCTGGCCGGACCGCCGCAGTGAGGGCAGGTGGTGTTGACCCAGTCGTCCATATGTGCCAGAGGGCTCTCACCGTCATCGGTGGTCTGGTAGCTCTTAACATCGGGCAGCCTGAGGGGAAGCTCGCTCTCCGGCAGAGGCACCCAGCCGCATTTCTCACAGTAGACGATAGGAATGGGTTCACCCCA
>JAAYCC010000183.1 GCA_012729875.1 Clostridiales bacterium
CCGATATAAAAAGACCGTCCGAGTACTCGGACGGTCTTAATGCACATTAAAAATCACTCGGCTTCAGCAAGTGCCTTTGCCTCATCAATGACCTTTTGCTGTATGTTTCCGGGGGCTTCTTCGTAGCGCTCAAACTTGAAAACGAAACTGCCGCGCCCCTGTGTCATAGAGCGCAGATCTATGGTATAGCTGCTCATCTCGGCCATGGGAACCTCCGCGTCAACTACAGTATATCCGTCGCTGTCCGGATTCATGCCCATAACACGGCCGCGGCGCTTGTTGAGGTCGCCTATAACGTCGCCCATGTTTTCGCTCGGTACGGTGACCGCGAGTGTGCCGATGGGCTCAAGCATAGTCGGATTTGCGTTGTGTATGCCCTCCTTGTAGGCCAGCTGAGCGGCGGTCTTAAAGGCTATTTCGTTGGAGTCGACAGGGTGATAGGAACCATCGTACAGAGTTGCCTTCAGACCGACTAGCGGGTAGCCCGCAAGTACGCCTTTATGGATAGCCTCGCGCAGACCCTTTTCAACTGCCGGGAAGAAGTTCCTAGGCACGCTGCCGCCGAAGACCTCCTCGGCAAATATGAGATCATCTGTCTCATCCTGAGGCTCAAAGCGAATCCAGACATCACCAAACTGTCCGCTGCCTCCAGACTGCTTTTTGTGACGGCCGTGTGCTTCAACTTTCTTTTTGATTTTTTCGCGGTAGGGTACGCGTGCAGGAGCGAGCTCGGGCTCGACTCCAAAGCGTGTCCTGAGCTTGGAGCAGAGGACGTCCAGCTGGATATCACCGGCGCCGGAGAGGACCATCTGGTGGGTCTCGCCGTTGTTTACTATGGTGAAAGAGATGTCCTCTTCGTTCAGACGTGTAAGCCCCGTTGCGATCTTGTCCTCCTGCCCCTTGGTTTTGGGGCTGATGGCCATGGAGTATACGGGCTCGGCAAACTGAATTCGGGGCAGGACGATCTCCGCCTTCCCGTCTACCAGAGTATCGCCGGTCCTGTATTCCATCTTGCCGACGGCGGCTATGTCTCCGCAGATTATCTCTTTAATTTCTGTGTTCTTCTTGCCGCACATGGTGTAAAGTCTCCCGAGTTTATCCGAGGAGCCGGTGCGGCTGTTGCGCATGGACTGATCGGCGGTTATCTTACCGGAAACGACCTTAACGAACGAAAACTTGCCAAACTGGTCGGAGATCGTCTTGAAGACAAAGGCGACAGTGGTGCCGTTGGGGTCACAGGAGACCTCGGTTCCGTTCTCGGCCTTGAGAGCGGGCATGGCGTCCGGAGAGGGAACAAATTCGGTAACGCCGCGGAGCAGAGCTTCTGTCCCGACTCCGTTCATCGCGCAACCGCAGAACACCGGAAACACACTGCGCTCAATAAGTCCGGCCTTCAGACCTTCAACTATCTCCGCCTCGGTGAGAGCCAACTCTTCAAGGTATTTTTCCATGAGCTCCTCAGTGGTGGCGGCAGCCTCCATGAGAACCTCACGGAGCTCCTCGGCCCTTGCCTTGTCGGCATCGGGAACGGCGATCTTGGTGGTTTTTTTGCCGCTGGTCTGGTATGCGCAGTTGTGGACCAGATCAATAACGCCCGTGCCGTCGCTCATTGGAGCGGTGACTGCACAGACAGATGCTCCGAACTTATCCCGCAGGGCGGACAATACGGCGTTAAAGTCGCCGTGCTCCTCATCGAGCTTTGAAACATAGAACATAGCCGGAATGCCGGCGTTCTTAAGGTATTTCCAACTGCGCTCGGCACCAACGGAAAGTCCGTCCTTTGCTGTGCAGAAGATGACGCCCGCTTCGCTGACGCGTATGGCACAGAGTGCCTCAGAAGCAAAGTCGAAGTAGCCCGGACAGTCGAGTACATTGATTTTTGTACCATTGAACTCAACAGGAGCGACTGAGGCAGATATCGTTATCTGGCGCTTTGTTTCCTCTGCGTCGTAGTCGCAGACAGTGTTGCCGTCGGGCACCTTGCCCTGACGGTCAATAGCACCGGTCATATAGAGCATGTTTTCCGCCAAACTCGTTTTGCCGCTGCCGCCGTGGCCCAAAAAGCAGATGTTGCGAATGTCCCTTGTCGTATAGCTCATGTGAGGTTTCTCCTTACTTTGTGTATTAAAAATTTAGTTTTTTCTTCTGTTTTGCGGCCAAAAAGGCCAAAACCCAATATAATATAATTATACACGCCGCGTTTACCGTTTGCAACAAATATTTATTTATATCATATTTATTCGTATATGATAAACGGCTGTAAAATATTTACGTGTTTCATTGGGGAATACATGTTTTTTCTGGAAAAGCTATAGATAGAGACCGGCCCACCGTTTTTGGCGGGCCGCTTGTATGCTTTTTCTTTCCGTCAGTTCCGCAGCCCGTAGGATATTACAAAAAGAGGTACAAGCCACAGTAGCATATATGTCATAATATTGCCGCAGCTGGCGGAGTCGTATGCGCCGCCCCAACACAGCGCAAGTATCAGGACAACACCTATAACAGAGCCAAGCACGGACAATACCGAGCATATGCGCAGAGCAATATACAGCTTCCTGCCGCGTTTTGAAAGACCGGCGACCGCTCCCAGTCCGCCACGGGAGTACATTGCGGCGACAGTGCCCTTCTCCTCATATTCCGGCGAGGACATGCGGTAGCGGTCGGCAAAAGACGGAAAGTCGTATACGCCTGTGGGCAGCCGGAATTTTTGCTTTAAAAGCAGCGGAGTGACGTTAAAGTCCCTGATAGCAAATATTGGGTCGTTGTTTCCGGAAAGCAGGGTCACAAGAGCGCGCTGCACAGATGCGACAGCGGTGTAGTTCATGGAAAAAAAGCCAGCAAGCGTGTCGTTTATAGCTGTGTAGACAGCGGTTTTGCTGGTGGCGTTTTTAGGCAACCTCACGCCCATAAGCCGCATGAAGGCAGCCGTGCCGACATAGACATGGTCGCCGTTTATGCGCGCCAATATACCGCCCCCCTCATGGCAGGCGAAATCTTCGACCTTCTGCATGGTACAGCCGTTTTTTCGCATCAGCTGGGTAAATACAGGGGCGGCGCCCATGCCCGCCGCAGAAATCATACTGCCGGTGTATGAGATGACCTTCTGGGGACTTGTACCCTCGGCAATGGATATATCCGCTATGGATATAGTGCGGGAGGGAAACACATCGTTGTCTGTAATGACTATCCGGCGTATCCTTCCCAGCTCGGCGCAGCCGCCGTATCCGGCAATTGCAACTCTGCTGCGGGCAAGGCGTCTCGCAGTGACAGAGAAGGGCAGCGCAAAGCCTAGGAACGAGGACAGTGAAGCACAGATGCTGATGCTTGCGCCAAAAGTGTGTATGAAGCTGGAACAGCTCTCGCTCACAAGGTAGCAGAACAGGCTTAGTATCAGACTGCCTGCTATCAGAACCGGGGCAAAGAGCTTATAGGCGTTTTCAAAAACATCTGCGGATTCGGCGTTCCGTACAAAGCCCGTGACCGGACGCTTTGATTTCGCCAGGGCGCAGCCCTCCTCGTCTATACCGGACTCGGACAGAATAACTGTGGGATCCTCGGCGGAAGAGGCGATAAAAAAGCTGATTGCAAAGCTCTCACAGCTCATTTTTGAGCCCCAGAGTGCAAAGGTCATTGACAGAGCCGATACGCCGCAGAAAGGAATCCCCAGCTTGGTGTTGCCTGTCAATGCAATGTATACGGCGTCTATCATAGAGACTATGGCAGATACTGAAATAAGCGACTCGGCGCCCGGCTTTCCCCGCATGAGAGAGGTCATACCGTTCGTAAATATATCCAGTCCGATGAGCATGACGGTCAGCTCTAATATCATACATACCAGCGCCAGAACCGTTGGGCTCTTACCCAGAAGTCCGGCCGCAGGCAGACCGTAGGACAGATAGACCAGAATCAGGGTCAGAACCGAGGCAAAAATACAGCGGAACTTGAGCGATGCGGACTGCTGGGCATAGAGCATGGCCGCCTTGTCAGGCGCAAGTTCGGGATACTCCTCCTTTGATATGGCTTCGCGCTTTGCCCGAGCTTCTGCGCGGCGCTTTTCGCGCTTTGCGGCGGAGTATGCCATTACTGCGATCAATGGGGTAAGCAGCTTTTCCCTGAGGTCGGGTTTGTTTGTGTCCGTGCGCTCATCCCCGTATGCGTCGGAGTCATATTCCCCGTCTTCAGCGTATTCTGTACCGTCCGCAGCATCGTTTATCTCTGATGCGGAGGTGCGCCCATCCACGGCCGGAGGCTCAGAAGTTTCTCCCGCCCCAAATAAAGTCTCGGTGGGGGTAGATTCACTGTCCTCAGAAAAAATTTGCCGCATTGTGGGAGACGTAGCTTCCGTTTTGTCTTCTATTGCTGTGTCAGTGGGGATTTGCGGCTCCGTTTCAGCTGTTGAAGGCTTCTCAGGCCGATCTGAGATGTTCTCCCCGCCGGCGGAAGGCGCCCCGGCATTTGTAATCTCTTCAATATCCGACATCAGCATTATCTCTTCTATGCTGACTGCAGGTTTGCCTCCACCCGTAATCGGGCCGCCGCGCTCCGCGGTGTCTTCCGGCCTCTGCGAAACGCCGCGCTCGCTCTCAAGCCTGCGCAGCAGATCGGACAGAGGCGTTTTTTCCGCGGACTCAGAAGCGCCGTCAAGCCCGTGAACGGTCGAAAGGCTTCCGACCTCCGCAGTTCCTATCGTGTCGTTTTCGGCGACATCCATGTTTATCGGACGTGACGGCTCCTGTGGGGGCATTTCAACTCCGCGTTTGATTATGCCGTTCTCAGCCTCGTACTCCGCGAGGATAGCCTCAACGGATAAATCATCCGAAGAGGCCGTGAAGTTCAGATTATCCTTCTCCATATTCCACCTTTTTTTGTTTCCCGCGTCGGAATATCGCACAGAAAAAAGTCTCATATCAGGCTGCGGGAGTCGCACCCGCCTACCTTTACGGTACTGTTTCTCTCTACTGTTAAACCTCGCGCTGGCGGAGCGCCTCATAGATCATAAGGGCCGCTGCCGCGCTAGCGTTCAGCGAGGACACTTTTCCTTTCATGGGTATGCTCACGAGAAAATCGCAGCTCTCGGCTATAAGCCTGCCCATACCGCTGCCCTCGGAGCCTATTACTATACATACAGGACCGGTTAGATCGGTCTTCCACAGGGGACTTGTGCCGTCCGCCTCAGTACCGAAGATCCAAAGCCCCGCATCCTTCAGCTCTCTCAGCGCCGAGCTGAGGTTCGCCACTCTGGCAACCGCCATATGCTCCGAAGCACCGGCGCTTGTCTTTTCTACAATAGCCGTTACTCCCGCACTGCGGCGTTTTGGAATGACTATGCCGTGCACTCCGGCGGCCTCTGCCGTGCGGACGATGGCTCCCAGATTGTGCGGATCGCTTATCTCGTCGCAAACGACTATAAAGGGCGGCTCACCGCGCTCTGCGGCGATCTCTAGTATATCCGCCACAGTGCAGTATTCACGTGCAGCGGCCAGGGCTATAACGCCCTGATGAGAGTGTGTCCTGCTCATGGCATCCAGCTTGCGCCTGTCCGCGTCAACGACCACGCAGCCGGCCTCGCGCGCTCTGGAGGCTATATGGCCGAGCGTTTTGTCTGTCTCGCCCTTCTGGATATAGACCTTGTCGATGGGGCGCCCCGCACGGAGCGCCTCAATCACGGCGTTGCGGCCTTCTATAATGTCTTCGCGGTCGTTTTCAAAATCCATTTTAATGTCTCCGACTGTTGTCAAATATATTTCTTTGCTCTGTCCTTAAGCTCTTCGGCCATATCGGTGTGTTCCCACGGCAGGTCAACATCCGTTCTTCCGAAATGCCCGTAGGCCGCGGTCTGGCGGTAAATGGGACGCAGAAGATCAAGCTTTCTTATTATCATCGCCGGACGCAGATCGAAGCACTCGGATATGATCTGTGAGAGCTGATCGTCGGAAATAACGCCTGTGCCGCGGGTGTCCGCAAAGACAGAGACAGGACGGGCAACGCCTATGGCGTAAGCTATTTCAAGCTGGCACTGCTTTGCAAGACCGGCCGCAACTATGTTCTTGGCGATGTATCGGGCCATATATGTGGCGCTGCGGTCGACCTTTGTGGGATCCTTGCCGGAAAACGCGCCGCCGCCGTGGCAGGCATAGCCCCCGTAGGTGTCGACGATTATCTTACGGCCTGTGAGGCCGGAGTCGCCCACTGGACCGCCTATTACGAAGCGGCCGGTGGGGTTAATAAATATTTTTGTATCTGCCGATATGAATTTCGAGGGGATAACGGGCTTGATCACACACTCGGTCACAGCTTCCCGCAGATCGCCGATAGAAACGGCGGCGTCGTGCTGGGTGGACACGACTATGGCGGGCATCCCCTGAACGGAGCCGTCGGGTCCGTAGAGAACGCTCACCTGGGTTTTGCCGTCCGGGCGCAGCCATTTAAGCTCGCCTGTCTTTCGAACTTCAGCAAGCCGGCGCGCAAGCCTGTGGGCGTAAGAAATGGGGGCGGGCATAAGCTCCGGCGTCTCATCGCAGGCGAAGCCGAACATCATGCCCTGGTCGCCCGCTCCGGTGTCCGAGAGGTCGCAGGAGTTTCCCCCGCCCTCGCGGCACTCATAGGACAGATTCACGCCCTGGGCAATGTCCGGGCTCTGTTCGTCGATAGAGGTGAGTACGGAGCAGGTTTTGCAGTCAAAGCCGTATTCCGGATCGTCATAACCGATCTCGCCAACGGTCTTTCTCACTATCGAGGGTATATCCGCATAACAGGATGTCGAGATCTCGCCAAAAACAGTGACCATGCCCGTCGTTGTAATGCACTCACAGGCGACGCGGGCGTTTTTGTCGTTTGTGAGTATAGAGTCCAAAACCGCGTCTGAAATCTGGTCGCACATCTTGTCCGGGTGTCCTTCGGTCACGGATTCGGATGTGAAAATCCTGTTAAAAGTTGCTGTTGCCATATATCATCAACCCCGTTTCGAATTATAAAGTATATTTTTCCCACATCTTAGCATATTTTTTTCCAATAGAAAAGGGTAATATGGTTTCAAAGGCTTATTTTTATGTAAATCATAGAAATATTCCGCCCGGGAGCGCGGTCCCCCCCGTCCCGCAGTGCTCCTGTGAAAAACACAGCGGGGGTTGCCTTCTCCGTATTTTTTTCTTATTTACAAAATCTACATAGACAAAACATGTAAAAAAGGTTATGCTCTATATACTATTCAGCAGCTGAAAGGAGCGGCGGCATGAAAAAGCTAATGCAGCGGATAGACCGCTTTTGCATTCTGCACCCGAACTTCGGAATCAGTAACCTTATGCTGTACATCGTCATAGGCAACATTATAGTCTGGCTGTTCAGCATAATAGACACGACACATTTGCTGCAGTCGTATCTTGCCTTCAGCGCGGAGGGTATATTCACAAAGGGACAGATCTGGCGTCTGGCGACGTTCGCCCTAGTGCCGGACACCTCCGGTCTGTGGCTGCTTATTGCGCTGTATTTCTACTATTTTATCGGCAGCACACTTGAAAGGCAGTGGGGACCCGGCAAGTTTACAATCTACTATCTCATGGGCGTTCTGCTCACGGTCCTGTACGGCACCCTTGTCTGGCTCATTACCGGAACAGACGCCAGTCTGACGGCCACATATATCAACCTGTCGATGTTTTTCGCGTTTGCCACCATGTTCCCCGATACGGTCGTCCTGCTGTTCTTTATTATACCCATCAAAATAAAATGGCTGGCGTTCATATCTGCCGCCCTCTTTGCGGCGTCCGTCATTTCCATGTTTGTACATGGATACGGTCTTATCAGCTTGTTGCCTGTCGTGGCTATCCTCAACTACCTGCTGTTCTGCGGCGACTGGCTATTCGACTTTCTGCGTCCGGCGAGAGTCAGGCAGAGAAAGAACACCATTAATTTCAAAAAAGCCGCGAAAGAGTACAACAAAGCACAGGCAAAAAAGCCATATACCCGCAAGTGCGAGGTCTGCGGAAGGACAGATACCGACTATCCCGATCTTGAGTTCCGCTTCTGCTCACGCTGCGCGGGATATCACTGCTTCTGCATTGACCATATAAACAGTCATATACACTTCACAGAGTGACATATTAAGGGCAGAAGCTGTTAAAACTCTCTTTCCAGATTATAAGCTGTCCGCCGCTTGATCGGATGAAAAAATCGAAGGCTTCCGGAAAACTCCGGGAGCCTTTTTTCTGTCGTTATTTGGTTCCGAAAATCCTGTCGCCCGCGTCGCCGAGTCCGGGAACTATATATCCGTGCTCATTGAGGTGGTCGTCCAGAGCGGCAATATATATGTCGACGTCCGGGTGCTCCTCCTGAACCTTCTTTACGCCCTCGGGAGCGCCTATAAGGCACATGAGCTTTATGTGGTCGCAGCCGTATTCTTTCATAAAATCGATAGCTGCGGTCGCGCTGCCGCCCGTGGCCAGCATCGGGTCGACTATGATGACGTAGCGCTCGGCAATGTCATTTGGCATCTTGCAGTAGTACTTGACCGGCTGAAGGGTGTCCGGATCGCGGTAGAGGCCTATGTGCCCTACCTTTGCCCCTGGGATCAGTGTCAGCATTCCGTCCACCATGCCGAGACCGGCGCGGAGTATCGGGACTATGGCCAGCTTCTTGCCAGCGATACGCTTTACCTTCGCCTTTGCGACGGGGGTCTCGATTTCAATCTCCTCAAGCGGCAGATCGCGGGTCACTTCGTAGCACATAAGCTCCGCTATCTCGGAGACAAGCTCTCGAAATTCCTTGGAACTTGTGTTTTTGTCCCGCATGACAGACAGCTTGTGCTGGATCAGCGGATGGTCGAATACGGTTAGTTTGCTCATAGTTTTCTCCCTTTTATTATAGATTGTTTCTGTCAAAAACCCTCTCTTGGCGCTCACGCTCCGCTTGGCTCAGGCGGAGGTAGACAGGCAGCAGCTCATGTACAGACTGCGCGGCCTTGTCCGCGGCGGCCATGCAGACGCCCCAGGCCGACTGAAAGCGCAGCGGTTCCGGAGCAAGCTCCGCACCGAACTCAAAATTGCCCAAAATATTATAGCACAGCTTTGCCCCGTCTCCAACAATAAAAAGAGACTTTTTATATTTTTTTACGTCTTTCACAAGTTC
>JAAYCC010000184.1 GCA_012729875.1 Clostridiales bacterium
CAATGGGATTTTTCGATAAGATAAAAAAGGGACTCTCCAAGACCAGAGACAACATGTCTATAAAGATGAACAACATGTTTGCCGGCTTTACCGGGGAGAACGACGAATTTTATGACGAGCTGGAGGAGACGCTCATTCTGGCTGATACGGGCGTTGAGACTGCAGAGAGATCAATTGAGAGACTGCGGGAGGCTGTTAAAAAGCGCGGACTGCGTGGCGGAGAGGAAGTAAAAGGCGCGTTTTCCGAGGTCATGACAGGGGTTCTAAACGTGGGAGACAGAGAGCTTTGCCTAAACACCAAGCCTTCGGTTATCCTCATGGTAGGCGTAAACGGTGTCGGAAAGACGACAACTATAGGCAAGCTGGCGGCAAAGATGACCTCGGAGGGGAAGAAGGTTCTGCTGGTGGCGGGAGACACCTTCCGCGCGGCGGCGGCGGAGCAGCTCGCGATCTGGGCGGATCGCGCCAGCTGCGACCTCGTGCGCCACGAGGAGGGCTCCGACCCCGCGTCTGTCGTATTCGACGGAATTACCGCCGCCAAGGCGCGCGGAGCCGACATAATCATAGTGGATACCGCCGGGCGTCTGCACAACAAACAGAACCTTATGAACGAGCTGAATAAGATAACCCGTATCATTGAAAGAGAGCTGCCGGAGTCGGCCAGAGAGACTCTTTTGGTCCTTGACGCCACGACCGGTCAGAACGGACTTATACAGGCAAAGCAGTTCAAGGAAACTGCGGATATAACGGGCATAGTTCTGACAAAGCTGGACGGTACCGCCAAGGGCGGCGTTGTATTCGCCATTGCAGGTGAGCTGCAGTTACCGGTCAAATTTGTGGGTGTAGGAGAGGGCGTCGACGATCTTATGCCCTTTGAGCCGGAGCAGTTTGTGGAGGCGCTTATACAGCTATGAGATTTATACTTGCCAGCAACAACATAAAAAAGCTTGCGGAGCTGAAAGCTATCCTGTCCGGTTTTGACGCGGAGGTCTTGTCACAGACAGAGGCGGGGCTTTGCTTTGAGGCGGAGGAGACGGGCGGGACCTTTGAGGAGAACGCCATTATAAAAGCAAAGGCGGCCTGCGGAGCGCTGAACGAGCCGGCAATTGCCGACGACTCCGGTCTGGTCGTGGATGCTCTGGACGGCGAGCCGGGCGTTTTCTCGGCGCGCTACGGCGGGGATGCCTGCCGCAGCGATGGGGAGAGAACGGCACTTTTGCTCAGAAATATGCGGGGCAAAGAAAACCGAAGCGCAAAATTTGTATCCTGTATTGCATGTGTATTTCCCAATGGCGATATTATAACGGCTAGAGGGGAGTGCGGTGGCAGTATAACGCCATCGCCGCGGGGCAAGGGCGGCTTCGGCTATGATCCGGTATTTGAGCCTTCGGGTATGGACAGGACGATGGCTGAGCTTACCGCTGAAGAAAAGAACGCCGTATCCCACAGGGGCGCGGCACTTCGAAATTTTGAAACAAAGTTGAGGGAATATTATGCTGACAAGTAAGCAGCGCGCATATCTGCGCGGCCTTGCCGCGAGTGAGGACACGATCATCTACATCGGCAAGGGTGACATTAGCGACAATATTGTCGCCCAGACGGCCACCGCGCTGAAAGCGCGGGAGCTTGTCAAGGGAAAAGTGCAGGAGAACTCCATGCTGACTCCAAGAGAGGCCTGCGACATCCTCTGCGAGAGATGCAGGGCAGACGGAGTTCAGGTCATAGGCAGTAAATTTGTGCTCTATAAGCGCAACGAGAAGAACCCGAGAATAGAATTGCCCAGGGAACAAAAAAAGAGATAAATCGTCGGAAGGGAAAGATATGCAAATCGCAATTTTCGGAGGCAGCTTCAACCCTCCGCACATCGGGCATATTGAAGCGTCGCGGGCCGCGATCGAAACGCTCAGGGCAGATAAGATGCTGATAATTCCCGCGGCTCAGGCCCCACAGAAAGAGCAGGAGCCTGACTCTCCGGATGCTCGTGCGCGTCTTTCGATGGCGCAGCTTGCCTTTGAAGGACTTGCGCAGACCGAGATCTCCGATATTGAGATTTCACGGGGCGGTATAAGCTATACCGTGGACACTCTCAAAGAGCTTAAGAAACAATACCCGGATGCAGAGCTGATACTTATGATGGGTACCGACCAGTTGGAGAACTTCGAGACATGGAAGGATTATCGTAGCATCCTTGAGCTTTGTACACTGGCGCCATTCCCGCGCAGGAGCGGTGATATGCCGAGAGTGCGCGCGGGAGCGGAAAAGCTTGAAAGACTATACGGAGCGAAGCTGCATGTCATCGAATACAGCCCCGCTGACATCTGCTCCACGAGGCTGCGCGAGATGCTGCCTGAGCGTCTGGGCGTTCGGTATTTCCGCGACGGAGTATATTCGGAAATAATCAAACACCGCTTCTACGGGGCACAGCCCGAGCTTGAATGGCTGCGTTCAAAGGCGTTTCAACACCTTGATCCTAAGCGCGTTCCGCATGTTATGGGCTGTGAGCAGGAGGCCGTGCGTCTGGCCAGGCGCTGGGGCGGGGACGAGGGTCTGGCGGCGGAGGCGGGCATACTCCACGATATTAC
>JAAYCC010000185.1 GCA_012729875.1 Clostridiales bacterium
CTAAAAATAAACATTTCACAAATTAAATAGGACTTGAGGTACAAAAGAATGCTTTACTTTAAAAAGAGAGCGTGGGCGGAGATCAGTATTACGGCATTACAGTACAATATGTACAAGATACAGGATAAGCTCCCCGAGGGATGTAAGTTTATGGGGGTTGTAAAGGCCAACGCTTACGGTCACGGAGGCGTTGAGACAGCGAGAATGCTTGAGACTTTCCACTGTGACTATCTTGGCGTGGCGTGTCTGGACGAAGCGGAGCAGCTTCGCGAGGCGGGTATAGAGCTGCCGATTCTCGTTCTCGGCGCTACTGCCCCGGAATTTACCGAGAGGCTCGTCAGGGCGGAGGTGACTCAGACGCTCGGCAGCCTCCAATATGCCAGAGACTATTCCGCGAGGCTTGAAAAACTCGGTGCAAAACTCAAAATCCATGTAAAGCTGGAGACCGGCATGGGCAGAACCGGTTTTGACGTAAAGGACGGCGACGTTTCCGACGTGGTAAAAGCTCTGGCCCTGCCCGGCTTTGACGCAGAGGGGATTTTCACCCACTGCGCGGTGTCGGATGAGCCCGACGGCGGAGATTATACCTTAGCGCAGTTTAAGCGCTTTGAGCAAGCCGTCGGAGAGATCGAGAAAAAAACAAATATTCACTTTGCTGTCAAGCACTGTGCTAACAGCGGGGCCGTGTACAACTATCCTGAAATGTATCTTGACATGGTACGCCCCGGAATCGCTCTGTACGGCGTTTATAACGGGCTGGGAAAGGGCACAATCGACTGCGCTCCGGCTATGGAACTGAAGGCTCGTATAGTTCAGGTGAACGAGCTTGAAGCCGGGGAGTGCGTAAGCTATGGATGCACATTCACAGCCGACAGGAAAATGAGGGTCGCTGTCGTCTCTATTGGCTATGCGGACGGGCTGCACAGGGTGCTGTCCGGCAAAATTGATATGCTTGTTCACGGAGAGCGATGCAGGCAGGTAGGCAGAATATGCATGGATATGTGCATGATTGACGTAACTGATATAAAAGACGTAAAGGTGGGGGACATCGCCACAGTATTCGGTCACGACGGCCATGAGGTTATATCTGTAAACGAGCTTGCCGAAAAAGCCGGTACCATTGGGTATGAGATGCTCTGCGGCGTGTCGGAAAGGGTCCCCAGAAGCTATATAGGCTGACGAGCTTTTTGCTTCATCCATATGTATATTTTTCACTCTGATGTGAAACAATGTAATTGCTCTCCTACATATAATGTAGCGGGCAATAAACATCGGAGTGTGAATAAAGTGAGCACAGTCAGACGCGGAGATATTTTCTACGCCGACCTAAGCCCCGTGGTCGGCAGCGAGCAGGGCGGGATGCGCCCCGTGCTCATAGTTCAAAACGATACGGGCAACAAGCATAGCCCAACTGTCATAGCGGCTGCAATAACATCCCAAGTTGGGAAATCCAGGCTGCCCACGCACATTGAGCTCTCCGGCCAAAGCTGCGGGCTGAGCCGTGACAGTGTGATATTGCTTGAACAGATAAGAACCATCGACAAATCGCGCCTGCGCGAAAAAATGGGCAGGCTCGACGAACCCCTCATGAACGAGGTGGACAACGCGATAGCCGTAAGCTTCGGGCTTGAAGGCTGAGAAAAAGCCGCCGCAGGTCGGCAGCGCTTACCTGCGGCGGGCAGTTCCAGAGAAAGGATACATACCATGAAAAACAAAAAATTACTGTTGGTTTTGGCCGGCGTGCTTGTTCTCGCCGTCGGTATCAGCGTCGGCGCTTATGCCGCCTCTGCTTTCGGAACGCAGTCCGACCCCCTGGTGGCAAAAAGCTACCTTGACAATGTACTTACTCCCAAGCTGCAGTCAGAATTCGAGTCTCAGCTGAATACTGAGGTCCACCAGCTGGAGGAACAGATCAACGGAGTTACATCGAACCTCTCGGGCAGCTTCCGCGCCGTCACGTTAAGCTCCGGGCAGACTCTGCAGGGCTCGGTCGGCTGCGAAATCATTCTTCGCTCCGGAAGCGCGAATGCTGCCGGCTCCGCCGGGCTTTCCGACCTCACCTCTGGGAGCGCCGTCGCAGATGGCAGCGCTGTAACCGCGAACCATCTCTGTGTAGTAGCAGGAGAAAACGAGGGAGTCAGAGCCTCCGGCTCGGTCACATTGTTGGTCAGGGGCAGCTATAAGACAGTATAGGAAGTATAATATTATGTAAACCACCGCGGATAGCCGCGGTGGTTTTTTGTACACTACATTTTTGTGCTGAACTGCTGCCTTGCCTGCTGCAGTCCCTGCTGATCGGCGGGCTGAACTGGGTACCATCCGTTGCTGTTCATGGCAGTAAAAATATCGGCTTGAATACGGTGCTCGTCATCCAGGATGTTCAGAAAAGCGTTTCTGAGCTGCTCGTTGGCACACTCGCCTGC
>JAAYCC010000186.1 GCA_012729875.1 Clostridiales bacterium
ACCGATGTACTGACGGGCGCGCCGAAAGCAGGGGGAGTAATGATGGTGCTCCGCTCCATGGCTCCGCAGATCATCGCGTTTGATGAAATAACCGCTCCCGAGGATGTAGAGGCGGTCTATCTGGCAGCGAACTGCGGGGTGAGGCTTCTTGCGACTGCTCATGCGGACAGCGTTGACGATCTGAAAAGGCGGCCCCTGTACCGCAAAATGCTGGAGGGCGGTATTTTCCGCCGGGTACTGATCATAGAAAACTATGGCGGCAAACGCAAATATACTGTGGAGGAACTCTTATGAAGGTAACCGGAGCTCTGCTTGTAATCGCGGTATTTACGGCTTTTGGCATTATAAAATCGATGAGCCTGTCAGGCAGGGCAAAGTGCCTTAGAGAGGTCATCGACGCCCTGCGCTACATAAGTTCGGAGCTGCAGTCGGCAGCGACGCCTATACCGGAGATTTTTGCGGAGCTGTACAGGCTGTCCGGACCGGAGACAGGACAGATGTTTCTGCGGCTGAAAGAAAACATGGCAAGTCTTTCGGATATGAGTTTCGGGGAGCTGTGGCAGACGGCTCTGCAGGACAGGAGTCTGAACCTCAGCGCCTATCAGCGCGACGAGCTGGGCCGGCTTGGCCTGTACCTCGGCAGATACCCCGCAGGGGAGCAGTGTGCCGCTATTGACGCCTGTATCATGCACCTGGAGTCCGAGCACGAGGCGGCGCTCGGCAGAGCGCGAGAGGGCAGAAAGCTATATACGGGACTGGGTCTGACTACCGGACTGATGTTTGCCGCGGTACTGTTTTGACAGATAAGGGAGGAAAAATGGATATCAGCCTCATTTTTAAAATCGCCGCCGTTGGGATAATCGTTGCAGTTCTCAATATTCTTCTGACGCGCTCGGGCCGGGACGATCAGGCGCTGATGGTGACGCTTGCCGCGCTTGTGGTGGTACTGACGCTTGTGGTGCAGCAGATCAGCGACCTTTTCGACCTCATTAGGAACCTGTTCGGATTATAGCTATGGAAGTCCTTGTAAAAGCTGTCGTAATTGCCATAACAGGGGCGCTGTTTATTCTGCTCATAAAGCGGACAAACCCGGAGATATCCACTCTGCTTTCACTGGCTGTGAGTGCTCTGATAATCGTTCTGGCGCTTCGTGTGTACGACGAGGTGTCCGAAGTCGTGCAGCTTGCAAAGCTCAGCATGAACATTCCAAAGTCCTACACGGAACCGGTGCTGAAGTGTGTCGGTATCGGTATCACCACAAGACTGGGCAGCGATGTCTGCAAAGACGCGGGGCAGAGCGCTGTGGCCTCGTCGGTGGAGATCTGCGGGGCGGTCTGCGCTATTTTTGTAGCGCTGCCGCTTATAAAGACATTCATCAGATTGATAGGTGAGCTTGCATGAAAAAATGGTCTGTGCTGCCGCTGTGCATAGTGACTGCGCTTCTGCTTATGGGCTTTGCCGCTGCTGCGCCCGCGGAGTCGGACGAGGGCGATCTGTCAAAAATTGAAGAGGCCCTGCCCGGAGAGGCGGGCGACATGCTGGAGGGCATCTCCGCAGACGATGCAGGTGCGGGCGAAAAGGGTATAGATGCCATTATAGGGCAGATTAAGGGGAGCGGCGGGATAGTTAAAAACGCAATAAAGTCCGCCGCTGCCATGCTGACAATAGTTCTGCTGTCATCGGTGATAGCCTCGCCGCTGGAAGATGGCGGCGTAAAGGAGGCTGTGCTTCTTATCTCTGTTGTGGCCGTTGCGGCGATAGCCGTAGACAGTGTGAACTCGTTTATCGGGCTGGGGATAGAGGTCTTAAACAGCCTTTCCGATTTCTCAAAAGTCCTGCTGCCGACCATGTGCTCTGCCGCCATAAGCTCCGGCGCTGTAAGCTCGGCCGCGGCAAAGTATGCGGCGACCGCGCTTTTTATGGATGTGCTTATGACCGTTGGCAT
>JAAYCC010000026.1 GCA_012729875.1 Clostridiales bacterium
GACGGCTCCTCCTCAGAGTCGTTTCAAAAAGCAGCAAAAGGTGAAACCTGTGTTTCATCTTCTTTTATAGACGAGGCGACAGGAGAGTGCGTTATCTCCATCTCTTCCCCGGTATGGAAAAATGGAATGAGCGGTTCTGCAGTAGTCGGCGTCGTTAATGTTCTTGTAAGACAAGAGGCCATGTTGAATACTATGGTGGAAGATATAAATATAAGCAGCAGGGGCGATACATACATAATAGACAAAGATGGCAATACGATTGCAGATACCGATGTTGCACGTGTAACCGAAAAGGAAAACATTATTGAGAACGCTAAATCCGACTCAAGATTAAAGCAGCTGGCGGATATATATAGCAAAGTAACGGCAGGCGAAACGGGATTTTGCCGGTATCCGTATGAGGGAGTCAACATGTTTGTCGCTTACGCCCCCATTCAGGGAACGGACAACTGGAGCCTATTAATTGAGGCTCCAGTGTCAGATTTTACACAGGGGGTCAGAAAGTCCATTCTTGCCACTGTCATTATAGTAGTTTTATCAATAACCACAGGAACGCTGTTTACTATTAAGCTGGCAAAAGCACTTTCTGTTCCGCTGACCTCAATTATGGACAGGCTGGCATTATTTGCCGAGGGTGACGTCTCCTCTCCCGTACCGCAGATAAAAACCACAACACTTGAGTTGGATAATTTAAAAGCAGCTTTTGTTCGTACAACCGAATATACCAACGAGGTCATCACGGATATTGACAATCTCCTTGCAGAGATGTCGCAAGGCAACTTCACTGTCGATTCCGGAGTTCCCGAAAAGTATATAGGAGACTACGCGAGTATTCTGGATGCTTTCAAACTTTTAAAAAGCGGACTTAGCGAATCTTTCGAGAATATTCTGAAAGTTTCCGAGCAGGTCTCCGAAAGCTCATTGATGATAAGCTCCGGCGCCCAGTCACTTGCACAGGGCTCAACGGAGCAGGCAAGCAGCATACAGGAACTCTCCTCTTCCATATCCGAAATATCCCAGCGAATCAATCAAAACGCGGAAGACTCCGAAAAAGCGAAGACGCTCACTACAGACGCAGAGCAGATCATGCAGAGCAGCACTCAGGATATGAAACTCGCCCTTCAGGCAATGGATGAGATTTCCGCCACTTCAAACGACATAAGCAAGGTAATAAAGGCTATAGATAGCATTGCCTTCCAGACGAACATCCTTGCGTTAAACGCCGCAGTTGAAGCGGCAAGAGCGGGATCCGCAGGAAAGGGCTTTGCAGTTGTAGCCGACGAAGTTCGCAACCTATCGCAGAAATCAGCAGAGGCGGCAAAAAACACAACCGCTCTTATTGAGAACACGATTGCAGCCGTTGAAAAGGGCAGTCAGCTGGTATCAAAGACCGGCAGAGGCTTTAACGAGGTCGCTATAAAATCTACCGAAGTTGAAAAGCTTGTTGAAGCGATTTCAGTTCAGGCTCAGGAGCAGGCAGCTGAAGTTTCTCAGATTTCTGCAGGAATTGAACAGGTGGCCTCTGTTGTTCAGATGAACTCAGCAACCTCCGAGGAAAGCGCAGCGGCAAGCGAAGAGCTTTCAAGTCAGGCTGACCTGCTCAAAGCTCTGGTTCAGCAGTTTAAACTTGACCGGTCACAAAAATCCGAATAAGCACAGCTCCTCACCCACAACCCATAAAAAAACAGCGTTTTCGAATACAAGAGCGCCGAAGTTTAGAAATAAGCTTCGGCGCCCCTGTATTAAAAACGAAAAGAAAGAACGCGTGTTATACGGCAAGCGTTAAGCTATACCTCTCTGGAAGGAAGGGGACAGCTCTAGCCCACCCCCGCCGCGCGAGGCTCTATTTCGCTTCCATTGCATCGGCCTTTGTCCTGTGTACCGTGCCTTTAGGGTGCTGGGGCGGGGCGTATATCGAATATAACTTAATGGGCCTGCTTCCCGTATTTATTAAATTATGCCATGTTCCGGCCGGTATGATGAACGCATATCCGTCCGTAACTCTCCTCCGAAAATCCAGGTTGTCTCTGCTCTTTCCCATCAAAACAAGGCCCTGACCCTGTTCTAAACGTATGAACTGGTCCAAGTAGGGATGGTTCTCCAAACCTATATCCTCTCCAACATCTATACTCATCAGAGTGAGCTGCAAGTGCTCCCCAGTCCATAACACGGTACGAAAATTGTCGTTCTGCTTTGTGGCTCGATCAATATTGACAACAAACGGCTCCGGGCCATAGTCCCTCAACGCCATACCATAACCATTAGGATCAGAATTGTCCTGGCAAGGACACCGTCTATACAAATTGCTCTACTCCTTTCCTGCATATATACATATTATCATATGACCGGCTGTCTATATGTGTGTTCGAAGACGTTTCAATGATAAGTCCTCAAATCTATCAAACACACACGCGCTTCAGCCTGCCGCCCAAACGGCTCAGTATTTCGTTCGTAATCGTCCCCGCACCTTCAGCAAGCTCGCAGGCGCTTATCTCTGCTTCTTCAGATTTCCCGACAACTACGGCAATGTCGCCGCGTTTGACATAGGGTATATCGGTGACGTCAACTGAAATCTGGTCCATGCAGATTCTGCCTATGACGCTAGCCCTTTTTCCGTCTATAAGCACATAACCTCTCCCGCAGGACAGGGACCTCGGTATGCCGTCCGCATAGCCGATGGAGATAACAGCGATCTTCATATCACACGGCGCGGTAAACTGCAAACCATATCCGCAGGACTCTCCAGCCTCCAGCTTTTTTACAGAGCTCACTCTGGCTTTGAGCGAAAGGACAGGGCTAAGTCCGAGCCCACATTTTTCCGTATCCTCCCCTGTGCTCAGAAGCCCGTAAAGAGCTATGCCGACACGCACATAGTCACATTTGATTTCCGGATAGTTAATAAGGCCATAGCTGCTCTGTATGTGCAGCTCCGGGCAGTCAAAGCCCGCCTCTTTTATCCTCTCTGTCAGCTCAAAAAAAGCTTCGACCTGCATTTTCGTATAGGCCTTGCAGTGCTGGTCGCCGGAGTCAGCTGCGCAGAGATGTGTATACATTCCATCAACTACCAGGTTTTTGCACCTAAAAACATCTATTATTCTGCCTATATTCTCACAGCGTTCACCCAGACGGTGCATACCCGTGTCGATTCCTATATGTACGTGGATCTCATAGCCGTATCTGCTCAGCTCTCTGCCGTATTCGCTGTCCAATACCGTCTGGGTAAGTCGATACTTCCTCAGCAGGCAGAAACTGCCTGGGTGAGTGTAGCCCAAAACCAAAATTGTTCCCCTTATGCCGCTTTCGCGGAGCTCTGCCCCCTCAGCCGCCGTTGCAACGCAAAAGGCGTCAACTCCCAAAGCGTTCAGTTCCCGCGCAACCTCCACCGCTCCGTGCCCATAGGCGTTTGCCTTGACGGCGGGCATGAGCCGGCAGCCTTCCGGCATAAGCCCCTGCAGGATCTCAACGTTGCGGCGCAGGCTCTCCATATCGAGCTCGATCCACGCTCGGTCCGTTGGCAAAGCAGACATTCTGTCACCTCCATACAGTGATGACAAAGCCGTCGGAATTGTTGCCCGACACCGTATAATGCACCGTATCATCAATCTCGAGGAGGCTCGGCCCTCCCTTTTCGGCTCTGAGGTAAGATATTTCGATATTCCGCCCGCTCACGCCGTATAAAAGCGGATTTTGGCCGTAAGCATGCTCCTTGAGAAAAGCATGGTACTCCTCCAGCGTGAGGCCGCGCTGCTGCATAATAGAGGCGTGCGGAAAACCGACATATCGAAAATGCCATGGCTCCCAGCCTATTCCCGTGATATTCTCTCTGCCCTTCGGATAGCGCTCTACAAAGCCGTAAAGCGGAGCCCTCTCACGAAATTTCCCGCATATACCGCCACTGGGAAAATCGGGACATATAAAGTCTATATCCGGCTTATTTTCGGCTAAATCTATTGCAAACCCCGTCTGGTGTTCGCTGTGACCCGGCAGAGCCACATATTTCTTAGTAAAGCCGATCCCGTTTTCTGCAAGAGAAGTCTCGAATATTCTGGTCTGCTCTGCCCCTGAGCGCCAGCCGCTGACGGCAACGATCCTGTCTCGTGCGCCAACCTCGTCGATGAGCTTGTCCAAAAACCGTGCGCTTTGGCGCTCAAGAAGAGGGGAATGATCTTCTCCGCCGACAGGCAAAAGTGCAATCCCGCAGTCCTTTTCACGGTAGGGGCAGCGGCTGTTCACAAGTATAAGACTGCCGCGGAAGACAGCTTCTTCAGGTAGCGTGATCGTCCTCATCGTTCCACCGCCAGATCTATTATTGAAGTTATGACCTGAGTGAACTCCATCCCGACCGACTTCATCATGTTCGGGTAACGGCTGTGTGCCGTAAATCCGGGGATAGTGTTTACCTCGTTGAACACTATTTCGCCCAAGGGTGTCAGGAACATGTCCACACGGGCAAAGCCGCGGCAGCCGAGCGCCTTGTATATAACTTTTGCCGTCTCCTTTATCTCCTCTGCTTTGGGCGCCGACACCCTGGCCGGTACATGGATTTTTGACGAGATGAGGTTGTATTTCTCGGCAAAATCGAAAAAACCGCTTTGTAGCTCGATTTCGTCGATTTCACCCGTTACAAGGTCTTCGTTTCCCATGACCGCGCATCCCACCTCAAACCCGGCTATGTTCTCTTCAATTATCACTTCATCGTCGTATAAAAGCGCGCGCTCAACAGCTTCATTCAGACATTTCCCGTCCGTGACTTTTGATACCCCGAAGGAGGAGCCCGCCTTAACGGGCTTCACAAATAACGGGTATCCCAGCATTGACGCGTATTCCGCACAGCGGCACACGTCTTTTTTATCCTTGAGCACATACGAGCGCGGAACGCGGATTCCCTCCGTATTTGCAAGCCTGTGCGCCCTGTCCTTGTCCATACACAGGGCGGAGCAGAGGACCCCGCATCCGACGACAGGTATTCCAGCAAGCTCCAGAAGCCCCTGAATAGTCCCGTCCTCACCGAATTTTCCGTGCATGACGGGCAGGGCCGCATCTATATAAATGTTTTTGATCTCATTTTGCCCGACCTCCAACAGTCCGTGCATAGTGCGGTCAGGGGAAACAAAAGCGCGTACGCAGTCATCCGGATTACACCATCCGTCTTCTTTTATTTTTCGTATATCCCCCTTGAAGCGAAACCACTCGCCGTCTTCGGTTATGCCGACAGGCACCGGTTCAAACTTGTCCCTGTCGATGTTCTCCAGAACCGAATGCGCGGACTCAAGCGACACCCCGTATTCGCTTGAGCATCCGCCGAATAAAACAGCTACCTTAAGCATTCTTCACACTCTCCTTCTCTCTTCTTTTGCAGAACGCGCGGCGCCTGCGAAACCACAGTGCTGCTGTCGGGGACATCCGAGAAAACAACGGCTCCCGCCCCGATGTTGACGCTGTTGCCGATCTCAATGCCTCCGACAATTACCGCCCCCGCCCCTATTAGGCAGTTTCTTCCTATGCGCGGTGCTTTGCGGTCAATCTCGCCAATGGTGACATTCTGATATATCCTGCAGCCCGCTCCAATGGCCGAATATCGTGATATGTACACCCCGTGCAGACCGTGCGGCAGGCTGGGGAGACTCTCTATATCCGCAGCCAGTCCTACATACCCCCCGTGTCTCCTTGCCGATCGGCAGCAGAAAAACGCCAGTATGTCTCTCAACAATCCGGGCTTTGCTCTCTTTTGCATGGAAAACAGTCTCCAGAACAGCCGGAGGTCGTCCCCTTTTGAATAATCTGTTATTTTCTCTCTAACGCTCATCTGTAAGGCCATCCTAATTTGTTTGCGGCAGCAAAAAGCTCCCTGCCTTGTATGAAAATCATATCAAGGCAGGGAGCTTGATGTTTTCGGTTTTGCTTGGGGTTTTCTTACAATTATAGGACTAATATCTTACGTTTTTCTTACAGTCACGCGGAAGCAGTACGGTAAAGATCACTTTTTCATCTGCGCTTTCGGCCTTTATAAGACCACCATGGAGATCAACTATTTCTTTCGCTATTGCGAGTCCAAGTCCCGCTCCGCCCGTTGAACTCGCTCGTGAAGAGTCCATTCGGTAGAACTGCTCAAACAATCTGCCAAGCTTCTCAGCCGGTATGGTCTTTCCGCTGTTTACAAGCTGAAGGATTACAATATCGGCGTCGGGATAGGCCGCGACAGAGATCGCGCTGTTTGGATAGCTATAGTTCACGGCATTGCGTATAAGGTTGTCGAACACCCGCTCAAGCTTGTCCGGGTCACAGACTATCTCCATATCGGCGGGCAGTGACAGCTCCCACGTCAGATCCTTCCCGGCCAGAATCGGATTGAACTCATAGGTAATCTGCTCAAGCATTCTCGTGAGGTTTACCGTCTCGGGCTCAAGCGTAAGATGAGTTAGACTGAAGCGTGTGATATCGAAGAATTCGTTTATGAGCTCCTCCAGCCTCTGGGCTTTGTCCAAGGCAATCCCCGTATATTTTTCCTGCAATTCGGGGGAAATCTCCTTTTCATCCTTTAGTAGTGTCAGATATCCTATAACGGAGGTGAGCGGGGTTTTCAGATCGTGTGCCAGATATACGATCAGGTCGTTCTTGCGCTGCTCCGCATCCTTTGCGGCCCTTGCGTTACGGACCGACTCGCTCTTAAGCTGGTTCATCTGCATCTCCACCTGCTTGAGCGGGGCGGGAAGCTCGATCAGCGTGTCGTCCTCGGCTACCAACAGGCCGACGGCTGAGGTGATATCCTGAAAATAGCGCGCCATGAGGTAGACATGGTAAAAGACGACGGCAATTGCACCCAACAGCCAGATTATGAAGAACATAAACATCGGGTCGTTGAACACAGTCGTCAGAAGGATATAGAGCCACTCGTCGCCCTGCCAGACAATCACCCGGGTGCATATCCAATATGAGAGGAGAAAAAGCATTAACAAAGCCACGGTGAACACGACTTCAGCGACGATCAGGCGGCCTATCGTCAGGCGAAACATGTCGCCGGTGACGGCAGTTCTTTTTTCTCTCTTACGCAATGGTGTAGCCAACCCCCCAGACCGTTTTGACAAATTTGGGTTTTCGGCTCGGCTCATGCATTTTTTCGCGCAGCCTCGCCACATGTGCCATCACGGTGTTGTTGTTATCAAGGTATTTTTCGCCCCAGACCGCCTCGAAAAGCTCCTCAGAGGAGACGACGAAGCCCCGGCGCTCACAGAGATACCAGAGTATCGAAAACTCTATGGGCGTGAGCTGAAGCTCCTCGCCGTAAAGCGTACAGCGGTGGGTATCCTGACAGATATACAGTCCGGAAAAATCGTGCTCTCTCACATCCTGAGCTGAGGCTGTCGCAGAGTTATAGCGGTTGCAGCGCCTGAGCTGCGTCTTCACCCTGGCGATCAGCTCCAGGGGATTAAACGGCTTTGTGACGTAGTCGTCGGCTCCGAGCGTAAGTCCCAGGATCTTGTCCATATCCTCCACCTTCGCCGTGAGCATTATAATGGGAAACAGGTGCTTTTCCCTTATTTTTTGGCAGAGCGTAAAACCATCCATGTCCGGAAGCATGACATCCAGAATGGCAAGATCTACATGTCCGAGTTCGATATATGCCAAAGCCTCTGTCGCATTATAAAATTTCGCCACCTCATAATTTTCATTACGAAGACAGAGCTCCACAAGATCGGCAATCTCTTTTTCGTCGTCTACGACCAAAATCGTTTCCATTGCAATACTTCCTAACACTGAGTAAAGTCAAAATCTATTGGTCTATTATACCATATTTACTATGTAATAAAAATAAAATAAATTGCAAGTTAATTGCAATTTATCGTGGCATGGAATACTTTTCTGCTCACATCGTTCAGTATATGGACTTATAGTGAGGGCAGAGACAAGTACGCCCCCCTGTAACAGCGGAGGAGACCGACTGTCTGTCACAGAGGGGCATATTGCAGGGTTGGACGGCAAAGAGCACATAACGCCGTCCTTACAAGGGGTAAAAGGGACCTTTATATATGATAAAGAAGGAGGTTTTTTTGCAAAAAACAGTAAGCAGGTACTATCAAAGCGGCATTAGAACTTCGTCGCGCCCACAACGCTCTCCATATACTCTGCAATCTGCGCTTGAAGTTCCTCGGTAGATTTATATCGGGGATCGATAGCGTCAACATCCACATACAGAGTGGGTATTCCGTACTTCTCCTGAATCATATCGGTGACTATCTTTCCGGATGCCCAGGTGTGTTTGCAGCCGACGTGACCCATGAAAATCGAGACATTGACGTCATAGTCGTCATACATCTTGTCTATGATCCTGATCCAGTACTCGGCGGGGCCGGTCGCACCGTGGATCATCGGAGTGTGGAGCATCTTTTTTGCGCCGATGTACTTGATATTTTCCCAGTTGTCGAGATCTTCGTAGAGTATGCCGTCCTGATAGCCATAGCCGTCCATAACGGTAACGGCTCCATAGGTCTTTTCCATCCAGTCGAGGATACCGGTATCAGACCAGAGCATATTCTGCATCAGGCAGACGCGGTACCTCTCCTCGGGGCACTTCGAGGCGGACATGCCCATATCAGCAAGCATTTCTCCCATTGACAGCTGGGTCTCAAGCATCATGGTACAGGCCTCGGTGCCGCTCATGCACGCAACAAGCTCGTTCAGAACGAGAGTGCGTCCAGGCAGAGGGCAGGGTTTCTTTTTGCGGAGCTCAGCAATCTTGATAAGAGCGGAATAAGCTCTGTTGGATTCCTCCATCAGGCCCTTGAAGACCTCATAGCGCTCCGCGTCCCACTTGAGACCTGTAAGCTCTTCCATGAAGGCCACAAACCTGTCGAACTGTCCGGCAAGATATCTGTAACCCTTGTCATCATGACGGAAGGGACAGTCGAAGGTGAAGCAGGGGCAGTTGAACACCCGTTCCATGATAGGATATGCGATACGGGCGGAATCGCAGGGTACGGTGGCGTGGACAAAAGCGTCCACTTGAACACCCAGCTCGCCCTTCAGGATACATCCGAGCTGAGCCTTGTCTATGCCGCACATGGAGGCGGGGGCATACTTCTCTGTCTCATCTATAAAGCGTCCGCAAAGTTCCTCCTGAGAGGCTATACGGGTGGAGATAGTGTCGAGGAAAAACGGAACGCAGTCGAAGGCTCGGATCAGTTCTACGGGGACGGGACCCCCAAAGGCGACAAGCTTCTTGCCGTTTCTATGCGCGTCACGAACCTCTTCCCACTGAAACTTCTGTATATCAAACATCCACATCAGCTCGGGCTTGTTTTTCGACAGCATATGTTGATATATGCTGTCGACCTGCCTGCAGGTCAAATCTATGAGGTTTATCTTTTCGCCCTCTGCAAACTCGAGCTTCTTTTTCTCATTAGCCATTACTGTTCCTCCTTCTCACTTCTCTTCCAGCATTTCAATGAAGGCCTCGGCACGGATAGAAAGCTGTCCGGCGTTCGCCATATGCTCTTCGCGCTCAAGCTGCATCATAGGGATACCAATGCTTCTGAGATCAGGCTCAAGATAATAGGACTCGCCTCCCCAGCACTCGCAATTCTGCATTTTCTGATAGATAACGCCCTGTACTCCGTACTCCTTGCACTTGGAAAGTATTTCATGATGCATTGCGGGACGGTTGTCGAGAGAGCGTGGGCAGGTATGGCGGCTGAGGTAGTATTTTGCGATGGAGCCGAGAACGTCCTTATCATCGACCTCAATCTGACCGCCGAATGCACGGCTTGCAAAGCACAGGTCGTCTGCAACAACAATACCGCCCTTTTCCTCAATAACCTGTATGTAGTCGGGGTTGTCCAGAGCGGAGCCGATGACCATCAGGCGGACGCGAGGCTCTACGGGCTTACGGTTTTCGGCGTCTGCCAGAAACTCCTTTAACATCTCAATATACTCATCAACGGAGGTATCGCACTCCGCCAGAGTTATGGAGAGGACCTCGGCGCCGGTTACAACGGGGTTTTCTGCCCTGCGCAGCTCGTAAACCTTGGCGATAAGGCTTCGCATCTCGTTGGTTTTTGCAACTGCCGCTTTAAGGCCCTCATCTGTGACCTTCGTACCGGAAAACTCGCCGAGAGCATCGGCAAATTCCTTTAGCTCTGACTTGTAATACTCTATCGTATACTCGTCGGTAATGCGAGGTGCGCCGATCTGGTGCAGAAACTGCTCTTCGCTTTTCTTGTTGGAGATATGCTCCCAGTTGTCAAGGATGCGGGCAGCCATCATACAGCCGTCGGTCTGTACAAGGCCGTCGAGCTGATATGTGCCGTTAAGCAGATACTGAAGTACGCTGCGGGAAAAGCTGCAACTGAAGCTGGACATCCACGCTTCGGCATCACTGCTGTCAACACAGCCGGTCGCACGCAGACGTACAGGTAGCACGTCTGCCGCATAAAAAATCTCCTCGGGGACATGGCAGCAAACATAGCCTACGGCCTTCTTACCGCTATCTCTCCACGCTTTCACCGTCTTGTCCGAAATCGTTGTATCAAACAATTTCTGGTAACTCATGTGTCTCCTCCTATACTTTCAAATTGTCGATTGTACGCAAAATGTTTTTTGATCCATACTCCATCTATTAAGCCCTCCGGCGGCAGCCGTTTCAACCTGCGTAGGGCTAAAAATCTTCCTCACCCATCAGCCCCAGCGCGATCGCCTCAGCCCTCAGCTGCTCACGGAAGTCGGGGTGTGCAACAGGTATAAGCGCTTTTATGCGGTCCTTGTTGGACTTAAGGTAAATATCGGCTACGCCATACTCGGTAACAATATACTGTGGGAGATAACGTGGAGTGGTTACGATAGATCCCTTCGGAAGTTCGGAGACTATGTTGGAGTGGACTTCTCCCTTCTTATTGGTGAAGGTGGAACGCAGGCAGAGGAAACTTCTGCCGTTCCTGGCGAGAGGTGCCCCGGAAAGGAAAGCAAAAGAACCGCCAACGCCGCTGTATTGACGTACGCCCTGGGCCTCGGAGCAGGCTTGTCCGGTTAAATCGATCATGAAAGTGGAGTTTATCGCAACAATGTTGTCAACCTTAGCCACAGCATTTGGATCTATAACTTCGTCAACGTCAAGCAGTGTCACAATGTCTCCGCGCTTGCCCAGCCACTCGTAGAGCTCCTTGGTGCCGAAAGCGCCGGCCATGCGAATATCCTTAACAACGCCCGCTTCCGCAAGTTCTATCATTGCGTCGGTACCGATCTCGGTGAAGATATGTATGTCTTTCTTATTTATCAGATCCTTGGCAATCTGGTTTCCGAGACCGCCCATGCCTATCTGTATTGTATCTCCATCATTGACATAGGGCATAATTTGGGAGGCAATAACCTTGTCAAATTCTGTGGGCTCGGTTACCGGCAGGGAGGGTATGTCATGGTCGCATTCTACAATGTGGTCAAACATGGCAACGGGCAGCTTTGTGACCTCCTCTGAACCGTGGGCCACAGGCTGGCACTTATTGACTACGGCTATGCGCTTCTTAACGCAGTCGCTGCGGATGATTGTGGGGGTAAAGTTCGTCCCAAGAACACCCACATTGAAGTTGCCGTCCTCATCGGGGGGACAGACCTCGATAGCGACAACGTTTGCCTTATAGACCTCGGTTACGCTCTTTACAAGAAAGCCGTAGGGAGCCGAGTGGAAGTCTATGTTGTTCTGCATTGCCGCCATGCGCTCAAGCACATTGGCAAAAAAGGTAATGGTATGGAAAGACTTCTTGTACATGGGGTCCATCAGTATCTTGTTTGGGGCGAGGAGCATATTCGCAAGCAGGGTAACATCGCTGAGCTCCTCGTGACGGTCCGCTAAGGCGTCCATAAACGCATAAGGGACGCAAAGAGTGCTGCCCATCCAGACAGTATCCCCCGACCTTACACGCCCGGCCGCCTCTTCCATGCTCACAAGCTTTTCCTCGTAGTGCTTTTTCCAGTCTGACATGTGTTTTGTTCTCCTTTTCTTTAGATTGCGTTGTTCTTCTGTTGACGCGTCCTACGTTTGAATGTATAATTAAAAAAGTATGAATAATTAATATTTTGTGTATGGTTACACACTATCACAGGCCCGTCATTTTGTATAATACTTTGTAATTTGCGAGATAATACCTGTATATAGTATCTAATAATACGTCCATTTCTTATCTATCGATACCTGTTCAACTTATGAATTAATACCTTTGTGTTATAAATATCAATTCACTCACGCCGTCCCAATGTATTAATCAGCATCTTTTCATACCTGCTAGGTATGGATCCGGAAAGGAGAACTATATGGAACTGCGGGATCTGCGATACTTTTGTACAACAGCAGAGCTTGAGCATGTCACTAGAGCCGCCGAAAAGCTGAATATTGCCCAGCCATATTTGACTAGGGTGATCCACCAAATTGAAGAGGAGGTAGGCGGCGAGCTGTTCGAAAAAAACGGCAGAAGAATAAAGCTGAACTCCAACGGCGAAGTGTTTTATAAATACGCAAAAAAAGTCCTCGCCGATATGGAACTGCTGCATGAAGAAATCGGCTATATTTTTGACCGCAAAGAGCAGACCATCACACTTCTCAGCAACACCGAAGCATTTTCTACGCGCATGATCCAGGCTTTCAAAAAAGAAAACCCGCATTATGCTCTTACAGCACTTCACGCTAACTATGACGAAATGGTCGATGCGCTTATCGCTGGAGATGCACAGTTCGCTCTCAGCTCTCCCCCTATCCGCATGGACGATAACTTCGAATTAATCGAAACCATTGATGCTTTTAATATCAGGGGCTGTGTGCTTTTGCCCCCCGGGCACCCCCTAATTAATAAAGGGGTCGTCACAGTGGACGACCTCCGCAATGAAAAGCTTGTGACGATGCCGCGCGGTTCTGCAATGCGGAACCGCCTCCAGCCCTTCTTCGATGAATACAATTACCGTCCCGACATCATCATCGAGTCGAACAACCTCAACATGATAACCCAGGCTGTCCAAGGCGGCCTCGGCTATGCTTTTATGACCGAAGTGATCATGGCGGATTATCCAGAACTAAAGGGTCAGGTCGTGACAATAGATACGCTCGATGATGTCGGATACTATGGCTTGAGCTACAACCGCCTTGCAATAAACAGCTGCAATGCAGCGCATTTTAAGAGTTTTATTCTCAACTTTTTCAAAGAACTCAAGACCGCCATTGCCGATGCACATATTCTGGATTAGTTTTTTCTCTTTATCCCATCGCAGAATCCGCCCTGTCTCCGGAAATCTTAGGCCGAGATCTTGGACAACAAAAAAAAGCCCGTTTGTGCCGTCGGCATAAACGGGCTTTGCTCTCCAAGAGTTGACAAAGGCGTAAGAACGTTATATTATCCGTGCTATGACAACCGATACAGATAATAAGGGGCCATAACCATGATAAGTACATATAAAAAAGAAACGAAACGACGGAAGGCAAGAAAACAGGCAGAGAAAAAGCAAGGCAAAGCCCTGCCTGCTGTGCTTATTATCGCAATTGCGGTATTTATTCTGTTAAAAACGAACAGCACTTCATCAAACAGCATTTTTTCCCCCCCAGACAGGAAAGCCGCCGCATCCTGCGACAACATACAGACCAATTTTGAAGTCGATCTGAACGAGCTCGCCGCTCTAATCACCGACGATATGTACACATTCACAGCCTGCCAGAGCGACATTGACGAGCTGTATAAGACGGCGGAAGAGTATCCCGAGTACAGGGACAATATCCATTTTTTTATCGAGCACATCGGCGCATATTCACAGGCGGGAATAACTACGATTCTGATGGCTCCGGAAAAGACAGATTTTATTCTGCTGGAGCCTTTTTCCAAGGATGACGGCAGCGCATACGAGGCGGAAATAAGCGTGCAAAAAGGAGAGATCCCTTTCCTTATCCAATATGACAGCAGATGGGCTTTTCATATCTACGGCAGCTCCTCCATGGGGAACACAGGCTGCGGTCCGACATGCCTGTCTATGGCGGCAATAGGACTCACAGGCAACACGGGGTACACCCCTCCGTACGTGTCGGATTACGCGATGAACAGCGGCTACTATGTATACGGAGCCGGTACGGCCTGGTCGCTGTTCACAGACGGGGCCGCGGACTTTGGGCTCAGAGGCGAGGTCATACCCGCGGATGAAGAAACTATGCGTGACCGTCTGAAAAAAGGCGAAGTTATAATTGCATCGATGCAGGAGGGAGACTTTACGAGGGGCGGTCATTTTATCGTAATACACGGCTGCGGTACAGACGGCTTTATGGTTCACGACCCCAGCAGCATAATGCGCAGCGGCATTGTCTGGAGTTTTGACAGGCTATATCCGCAGATCGCTCAGCTCTGGAGTCTTAGCAGGGCCTGAATTCTCACGAGGAGAATAATAGAGGATAAAACGCTCGGCTGAGATACTGCAAAACCAACGCTTACACCAGAACACAGAAATGCTGCCCCGTAGAGGGCAGCATTTTTGTTCGCCTGTTTTACTCTGCTCCGAACTCGTCTTTTTGTAAAGTCCAATCATTCCGGCCCGGTCTCCTCCAGCGCCTCGCTCGCCGACGGGAAGGGCCTAAGCGCTCTCGGCAAAATCCCCATCGCATAGGCGATAAGCATACCGTAATTTGTGATACAGACACCCTGTTCCCCTGCTTTTCCCACACGGTACTGCATCTCCCGTCGGTTGAACATACAGCCGCCGCAATGCACTATAACAGCGTATTCGGAGAGATCTTTAGGGAAATAAGCGCCTGATGCCCATTCGAATTGAATATCACCGCCCGCAATCTGACGAATCCAGCGCGGTATTTTCACCTTTCCGATGTCGTCCTCCTGACTGTGGTGAGTACAGCCCTCGACTATGAGGACCTTTTCGCCGGGAGCAAGGCGCTCTATTCGCTTTATGCCCCTAACCATCTCGGCAAGGTCGGCCTTTTGCCTGGCAAAAAGAATGGAAAACGAGGTCATCGGAATCTCCGGCGGCGTGTCCTCCGAAACCTTCATAAAGGCCTGTGAGTCAGTTATGACCAGAGCGGGAGGCGCATCAAGGCGTTCAAGCGTTTGTTTAAGTCCATTTTCCTTTGTTACCACCGCTGCAGCGTCCCTGTCTATTATCTCCCTGATCGTCTGCTGCTGGGGAAGAATCAGCCGGCCCTTGGGCGCCGACTTGTCAATAGGCGTCACGAGTACGGCAAGCTCCCCGGGTCCTATCAAGCCGCAGAGCAGATCCGGCTCTCTGTCCTCATAATTCGAATTCTGTATGATCTGCTTTTTCAATTCATCAACGCCCCGGCCTGTCACGGCACTCACGCATACAAGGGGAAAACTAAGCGCTTCTCCAACTTCCTTGACGCTCTCCGGCAAAGCACCGCCGTCGCATTTGTTGATAGCGCAAACACATGGTATCTCACGCCTTTCAAGCTCCCCGGCAAAATCGCTTTCAACAGCGTCAAACCCTTTTTCAGCATCTACGACCAGAAGTGCAAGGTCGCATTTTCTCAGCACCTCATAGGTCCTCTCTAATCGAAGCTTTCCGAGGTCTCCCGTATCGTCAAGCCCCGCCGTGTCGATAAATACTACAGGCCCCAAAGGCAGAAGCTCCATCGCCTTGTACACAGGGTCGGTAGTTGTGCCCGCAACAGAGGAGGTCACAGCTATATTCTGACCTGTTAAAGCGTTAATCAGAGATGATTTCCCAGCATTTCTCCTGCCGAAAAGCCCTATGGCAAATCTGCCTGACATAGGAGTATTATTCATGTTTTCCATAGTCGTTGCTCCTTTTTTGTTCCGCCCCGGAAAATGCAGGCGTATCTGCCATCTCCGCTCTATCTGTAAAATCCGCGTGATCTCCTCTGGAGAGATCCGGTTTAAGTCCCAGCTCCTCTATCTGCCGTCTCAGATCAGAAAGCCCCTCGGCCGCCTCGCCCCCGGTACAGAGTTTGTTGTCATACAGTGAGTAGTCTCTCCGGCGGTCACGCGGTGTCAGGCACGGCATGACAACATTGGCCCCCGCTGAAAGTCCTTTTGCACGGCCTCTCTTGTCCGCTGTGGCAAGCGCTGTTGTGGCGGGCATTAAAACCTTGGGCAGCAGGCATCTGGTAAGAGACAGAAGAATCAGAGTCATCTTGGACGGAGGGGAACTGAATCCGGCGAATCTCGTATCACTGTGCGGAATAAAAGGTCCTATACCCGCCATATGGGGCTGAAGCCCGCGGAGAAAAATCATATCCTCCGCCAGCGTTTCACAGGTCTGGTAAGGGGAACCCACCATAAAGCCCGCCCCGACCTGATATCCGATCTCTTTGAGCTTATACAGGCAGAGCTTGCGCTTTTTCAGAGTCTGCCCCGGGGGGTGCAGGCTCGAATAGTGTGCTTCATCGGCAGTTTCATGCCGCAAAAGGTATCGGTCGGCCCCGGCGTCAAAAAACATCCTGTATGAATCATAGCTCCGCTCCCCTATTGAGAGCGTGACCGCGCAGTCCGGGAAAAGCTCTTTAATCCCGGAGACAATCCGGCATGCGGCGTCATCCGTGTAATATCCGTCCTCCCCGCTTTGCAGCACAAAGCTCCGGAAACCGAGAGCATATCCTTTTCGGCAGCAGTCGAGGATTTGCTCCTCTGAAAGTCTGTATCTTACAGCATTTACATTGCTTCTGCCTATTCCGCAGTAATAGCAGTCGTTCTTGCAGAAGCTTGAAAACTCTATAAGTCCGCGAAAGAAGACCCTGCCCCCGTAGTTTTCTCGGTTTAGCTCCACTGCAAAAGCGAAAAGCTCCGAAAGCTCATCCTCCGGGGCCTCCTCAAACAGGTAGCGTATCAAGTCTGAAAGCTCGTGTTTCCCCGCCGTATTCAGAAACGAGGGCAGCAGTCGGACCTGGCATATTCCCATATATACCGCCCCTAAAGCCGCAGATCGCGCTCGCCGTTTTCTATTCTCTCAAGGTTCGCCAGTATCGCTGAATACACAGGCTCTCCTTTGAACTTCTCGATATGCTCGCTGATCACACGCTCGC
>JAAYCC010000187.1 GCA_012729875.1 Clostridiales bacterium
ATATTCGTGCGCTCCATGCAGCGCACCCTGTCGTCTGAGCGCAGGCTCCACGCAAGCTGACCGTAGCCCACATCGACGGCGTATACAAGTCTTGCTCCGTTTTTCAGAAGCACGTCGGTAAAGCCTCCGGTGGACGCCCCGCAGTCTATACAGACCAGGCCCGTAACATCCGCCCCGAATACACTGAGCGCCTTTTCCAGCTTCAGGCCGCCGCGGCTCACATAGGGAATAGCCTCGCCCTTTACCTCGACAGCCGCGTCTTCGGAAACCGGGGTGCCGGGCTTGTACGCGCGCCGCCCGTTTACAAACACAAGGCCAGCCATAACAGAGGTTTTTGCGCGTTCGCGGCTCTCCGCAAGTCCTCTCTCAAAAACAAGCTGGTCCAGACGGATTTTTTTCATCACACATCCGCCTTTCCCTCTATAAGACTGAAAGCAGTATCCGCAATAGACCTCGCGTCTATTCCACACAGCCGCTCAAGCTCCGCGGCGCTGCCATGGGGGACTATCCCCTCGCCCAAATTTAGCGCTGCGGAGCCTTTAAGCGCAACGCCCTGAGCCGCAGCAGCCGCGAGAAGCCTCATACCGACACCGCCGCGGGCGCACACATCCTCAACAGTGAGAAGTCTGCCTGTCTTAACGGCGGATATGAGTACAGTATCACAGTCTAAAGGGTTAATCAGGTTAAGCTTAATGATCTCGGAGGAGATGCCCTTGTCTTCAAGAATACGTGCGGCCTCAAGTACGTTGTTGAGCATGATGCCGTATGTTACCAATGTGATGTCCGCCCCCTCGCGGATGACGCAGGCGGGGGCAGTCCCCGCACTGGCCTTATATTCGCCCTCCGTTCCTCTGGGGTAGCGGACCGCCACAGGGCCGCTTACGCCGTATACGGCAAAACCCAGCATATCCTTGAGCTCGGCATAGCTTGACGGACAGAGGATTGTCATGTTCGGCACAGAGCTCAGATATGCGACGTCGAAGACCCCCTGATGTGTGGCTCCGTCCCTGCCGACGATGCCGGCGCGGTCCACCGCGAGGACGACGTGCAGATGCGAGAGCGACACATCGTGGATAAGCATGTCATAGCTGCGCTGCAGGAAGGTGGAATACACCGCGAAAACAGGGACCAAGCCCTGCTTTGCCATTCCCGCCGCCATTGCGACGGCGTTGCCCTCTGTGATTCCCACATCAAAGAACCTGTCGCCGAATCTCTCGGCAAATTTATTAAGCCCGGTTCCCGAGCACATCGCCGCCGTTATGGCGCATATGTTTTTGTCATTTTCAGCAAGCTCACACAGATCGTCCCCCATTGCGCAGGAAAAACACTTGTGCTCGCCCATATTAATACCCGTGTCGGAATCGAAGGCGTCCACTCCGTGGTAGACCTCCGGGTTATCCTCAGCAAAAGAATAGCCTCTGCCCTTCTGGGTGACAACATGTACGAGCGTAGGGCGGTTCTGCTCCTTTGCCCATGCGAGGACAGCCTCAAGCTGTATGATGTCGTGCCCGTCAACCGGGCCCAAATACATAAAACCCATGTCCTCAAACATACTGTGCGGCAGCAGCCTTTTCTTAAACCACTCCTTTATACTGTGGTTGAAGTTGTACAGCGGCTCTATTTTCCCGACGGTCTTACGGTATCTGCGCTTAAAGTCGATGTATTTGGGTTTAAGGTGCAGCTTTGACAGCAGGGAGGCCATACCACCCACATTTCCATCTATTGCCATACCGTTGTCGTTCAGGATTATTACCATCGGCTCACCGGACGCGGCGCAGCTGCACATGCCCTCAAATGCCAGACCGCCCGTCATGGCTCCGTCTCCGATAAGGGCAGCTACACTGTAATCCTCGTGCATGATTGTTCTCGCACGCGCCATACCGAGGGCAACGGATATAGAGCTGGATGCGTGGCCTGCAACAGCGGCGTCGTGTATGCTCTCCGAAGGCTTCGGATAGCCTGAGAGCCCGCCTATACAGCGCAGTGTCGGAAAAGCGTCCATCCTGCCGGTCAGCAGCTTGTGAACATAGCACTGATGCCCCACATCGAAAACTACGCGGTCTTTTGACGTATCATAAACTCTGTGAATTGCAAGCGTAAGCTCAACGACCCCGAGGTTGCTGGCAAGATGGCCGCCGGTCTTCGCAACGTTTTCTATAAGAAAAGCTCTTATCTCCGCACAGAGCTCATCCAGACGCTGTCTGTCCAGCGCCCTCACATCGGCCGGAGATGATATAGAACTCAAAATATCCAAAATTTTATACCTCTTTGATAAGTGTATGCCCACTAATAATAACAAAAGCCGCCCGTTATATCAAGAGTAAACAGGCGGTTTCGGATAAAAATATTCACTCAAAATGAATATTTCAGCTATATCTTTTCATAAGCTCATCTGCCAATTCGAGAATAAATTCCGAATCGGAAAAGGCCGCTGCAGCGGTCTTCCGGGCACTGTCGGTCAGTTCCGCGATCATCTGCTCGCAGCGCTCGCGTCCATAGAAGCCCATGAAGGTATTCTTCCCCTCGCGGACGTCGGAACCGACAGGCTTGCCCAGCTCGGCGTCAGCCCCGCACACGTCTAGGATGTCGTCACGGATCTGGAAGGCGAGGCCTATGTTCCTGCCGAAGCTCTCAGCGGCAGAAATCTGCCTGTCGTCTGCTCCTCCCACAACGGCGCCCATCATACAGGCGGCGGAGATCATCGACGCGGTCTTTTTCTCGCACATTAGGCGCAGCTCCGTCTCGGAAAGGCGGCAGTCCTCACCCAGCATATCCAGATACTGGCCGCCGCAGATGCCGTCTACACCCGCCGCGTCCGCCAATATTCTTGCGCACTCGGCGCGCTTTTCCGCCGGCAGACCGCTCAACAGTATCGAGCGGAACGCCTCAGCCTGGAGGGCATCCCCGGCCAGGACCGCTGTGGTCTCGCCGTATACCTTGTGGTTGGTTGGCATGCCGCGGCGCAGGGCGTCATTGTCCATACAGGGCAGATCGTCGTGTATGAGAGAGTAGGTGTGCAGCATCTCAACACCGCAGGCTACGGGCAGAGCGTCGTCCGGATTTCCGCCGGAAATACGGCAGAATTCCAGAGTCAGCACGGGGCGTATCCGCTTTCCGCCTGAAAGCAGACTGTAGCGCATAGAATCCAGAAGTAAGGCAGGAGCCTTGCACGAGACGTCAAAATACTCCGACAGATACTTCTCTATTATGCGTTTATACTCGTGGTATCTCTCGTTCACGCCTATTCCTCTCCAAAGGGGAGCTCCTCGGGCGTACCGTCCGCGCTCTTGCGGAGCTTAACGACCTTTTGCTCCGCCTCGTCAAGCATCTTTGTACAGGCGGCAATGAGTGCCGTCCCCTCCTCAAACAGCTTCAGAGATTCGGAAAGCGGAGCTTCGCCCTTCTCAAGCTGCTTTACAATCGCATCAAGCCTCTCCATGGACATCTCAAAGCTGAGTTTTTTCTCTGCCATTTCAGTTACCTCCGATAATCACTTCATCCACCCGACACATGAGCGCGCCTTTGCTGAGGCTGACCTTCACACTGTCGCCGATATTTGCACTTGCCGAATCGCTCAGCGTTCTGCCCCCGGCGTCGGTGACGACCGAATAGCCGCGGCTTAAAACCTTCAGAGGGCTAAGCGCCTCCAGAGAGGCGGTGAGACGGACAAATTCATGCTTTTTCTCAGAGAGCAGCCGCTCGTAGCTTGAAGAGAGCGCAATAGCGCTTCTGTCCAGCTCCATACGTTTCTGATCAACGTATGCCGTCGGCGCCTGCATAACGCGCCGGGACGATAGGTCTTCAACACGCGCCTTTAGCTGCGACAGCTTTTTCCCCATCGCCTGGCCCGTCCTGATCCGGAAGGCATAGAGGCTCTCTCGCAGCTCACTCTGGTCTGGCACGGCAAGCTCAGCCGCGTTGGACGGGGTCGCCGCGCGGAGATCTGCCACATAGTCCGAAATCGTTATGTCCGGCTCGTGCCCCACGGCCGAGATAACCGGTATATCGGACTCATAGATGGCCCTTGCCACCCTCTCATCGTTGAACGCCCAGAGGTCCTCTATTGAGCCTCCGCCGCGTCCCGTAATGATGAGGTCTCCGACCTGATATTTGTTGGCATAGCGTATTGCGCCGGCTATTTCCGGCGGAGCCTCCTCACCCTGGACACGAACAGGCAGAACAACGACCTTGGACATGGGCCAGCGCTTGCCGAGGACCCGTATGATGTCTCTGACCGCCGCACCCGCCGAAGAGGTTACGACAGCTATCGTGTCGGGATAGCGAGGGATAGGCTTTTTGTGCGCCGGATCGAAAAGTCCTTCTTTTGAGAGCTTGTCCTTCAGCTGCTCAAAGGCCACATGCAGGGCGCCCATACCCTCGGGCATAAGGTCGCTGCAGTAGAGCTGATATGCCCCGTCGCGCGGATATACCGTAACTCTGCCCACAGCCGTAACGCTCATCCCGTTTTCCGGCGTGAAGCGGAGCTTTGAGGCGCTGCCTTTGAACATAACACACCGGAGCGAGCTCTCCGCGTCCTTGAGCGTAAAGTAGTGGTGTCCTGAGGGATATATCTTGTAGTTGGACAGCTCACCGAACACGGCAATTCCCGCAAGCAGGCTGTCTCCATCCAGCATTGTCTTTATGTGGTTATTGAGTTCGGTAACGGATAATACTCTGCTGTCCATATTACTGCTCTTCCTCCGGGGAGTTTTCCTCCGAAGCCTTTTCGCCGCGTTCTTCGCGCATGAAGCTGCCGAGTATTCCGTTTATGAAAGAGATGGTCTCCTGCTCCTCATAGCCTTTGGCAAGCTCCACAGCTTCATTTATGGCGACGCTGTCCGGAACATCGTCCATATACAGGACTTCGTACATGGCTGTCCGCATTATGGA
>JAAYCC010000001.1 GCA_012729875.1 Clostridiales bacterium
CGGGGATGCGTCACGGTTTCAGCCTGGGACTTTCGTTGTGCAAATCGATCGTTGAGGCCCACTGCGGTACGATATCAATAAAGAAAGCGGAGCCGCACGGGACAACGGTTGTTTTCAGTTTACCGGCAAAGGAGGATTCATTATATGCAGCATCTGATCTTAATTGTCGATGATGAGAAGACAATACGGAGCTTTTTAAAGGTCTCACTTGAAACACAAGGCTATAAGTGTATAGAGGCGGACTCCGGCGCCGGCGCTTTGATGCTTGCCGCCTCCCATAACCCTGATATACTGGTTTTAGACCTCGGTCTTCCGGACATAGACGGTGTGGAGGTAATAAAAAAGCTACGTGAAATATCTCAGATACCTATTATCATTGTTTCGGCACGCGGACATGACCGCGAAAAGGTCGAAGCGCTTGACGCGGGCGCCGATGATTACTTAACTAAGCCGTTCAGCGTGCCGGAGCTTCTCGCCCGCATACGCGTAATACTGCGCCATCAGATCTTTTTACAGCTTTCCGACAGCAAGGGAGAGACGCTGTTTAAAGTGGGAGGGCTGATGGTCGATGAAGAAAAAAGGAGAGTTTGGCTGGACAGCGAGGAAATACACCTTACGCCGAATGAATACAAGGTGCTGTTATTGCTTATTAGGCATCAGGGCAAGGTCTTGACACATAAATTTATCATAGACAACGTCTGGGGCGCTATTTCGTCCGACGATACGCAGTCGCTTAGAGTATGCATGGGTAATCTGCGCCGGAAGCTGAATGAGGATCCCGCTCAGCCGCGGTATATAATAACGGAAATAGGGGTCGGTTACCGTCTCGCCGACGGATAGACAGCTAAAGAACAATTTACGGAAACAGCGGAAACCCTTTTGAGAGGGTTTCCTTTTTTGTTAACAGAAAACTCACACCCCAGGCAAAAAGCATTACACAAAAATTATCCGCCCTGTTTTATGATTGAGACAGATAGGAGGCGAGCGCTAATGAACAACCCGGCAATATACAAAGATATGTTTGCCCAAAGTATACGCCAGGCGGCGGGATGCCTCCGCAGCAAAGATTGCGGTACTGCCTACGGCCTGATAGTTGAGGCAATGCGGATAGACCCAAATGCTCCACATCCGCATAATCTGTTAGGTATATTCTATGAGATAACAGGTGACAGAGATCTGGCGCGCCGTCATTACAGAGCGGCATATTCGCTCGACCCGACCTATAAACCCGCGTGCAGTAACCTTGAAAGGGTATGTATGGATCATTACAATAAGCTGCGCACCTTTGATTTCGGCGATCTGCCGGATGAGACAGACGCGCATTCCGGCATAAAGCAGCTAAAATGTAGGCGTACATAAATAAGGAGAGGAATATGTATATCATTATCGTGGGCTGCGGAAGACTCGGGAGCGTACTTTCAATGGAGCTGTCGGACGCGGGACACAATATCGCGGTCATAGACAGTGACTCTAAAAGGCTTGAGGCTCTGGGAAACGGCTTCAACGGCCTGAGCGTAAAGGGAATCGAATACGACAGTAACGTGCTCAGGGAGGCAGGCATCAGCCGGGCGGATTACCTGCTCTCGCTCACGTCAGACGACAACCTGAATATCATGGTCTCACTGATAGCAAAAGATTGCTTTAAGGTCCCGCGTGTTATCGCGCGGGTAAACGAGCCCTCAAAAAAGAGCGTATATGAACTGCTGTTTATTGAGACAATCAATCCTACCGAGCTGATATCCTATATTATCAAAAGCAAGATTGAGGGAGACAGAAAATGAAATCTATCATTATTGGTGGAGGAAAGGTCGGATATAATCTTTTAAAGACGCTGAAGGAGCGCGGCTATGACGTTACGCTTGTTGAAAGAGATGAGGACACCTGCAGAAGAATTGCCGATGACATCAATACCGATGTAATCTGCGGAGACGGAACGGATATTGACGTGCTGAAAGACGCCGGGATAAAAAAAGCTGACATCATCGCGGCCGTAACCGGCAATGACGAGGAAAACCTCGTTATTTGCCAAATTGCAAAAAAGGGCTTTAACATCAGCAAATCCATCGCCAGGATCAATAACCCGAAAAACATCGCGACCTTCAGGGCTCTTGGTGTCGACAGGACCGTCTGCAGTACCGCGGTCATTACCAATCTTATAGAATATGAGTTTGACAGGGACATTTGCAAAATAGTGCAAACCTTCGACAGAGGTACAATGATACTGGTCGAGGTGCAGGTGAACGAAAATAACCATTGGCTCAACAGCCTTGTTAAAGACCTCAACCTGCCCGGGGAGTGTGTTCTCGCCTCTATCCTGCGCAATGAAAGAGTCATTTTCCCGAGAGGTGATACGCAGATACTGCTGAACGATAGCATACATATCATAACGAACCGCTCAACCTTTCCCGAAATCAAAAAGCTTTTTCATAATGGAGGAGTTCAGTATGCGAAACAAAAAAAATGAAGTCGAGGGATTAATGACAGAGGTGGTCTACGCCGCTATATACTGCGGCGCACTTTTTGCTCTGGTATTCCTGATTGCACGGTAACGATATGACGAATACACAAGTGCGCTTTCCAAGTTTCCATATTATAAGCTATTATACCGGATACATAATCTTTGGTATAGCGGTCCTGATGGGGATACCTCTCATCACCTCCCTGCTTATGGCCGAATGGAACCCTGCTCTCGACTTTGTAATCAGCATGTCGGTTTCGGTTATTATCGGCTTGCTGATGATGCTGCTCGGCAGAAGAACGCGCACGGACGAATTGCAGGTAGACTGGAAATTCGGCTTTATTATTGCGGCGCTGTCTTGGATAATGCTGATGTTTCTCTGCTCTATTCCCTA
>JAAYCC010000188.1 GCA_012729875.1 Clostridiales bacterium
CCGTGCCGGGATAACTGTAAGCGAGGGCCTCACCATACTTTCCGAGGATTATGAAGATCCGGATGGCTTTTTTGCCTGCATCAGGGACATCTCCGGAAAGGGCGGAACGCTCTACGATGCCCTCTGCGCGACGCAGCGGGTACCTGAATATATGCTTAATACCGTCCGGCTTGGCGAGCGCACCGGCAGGCTTGAGGACTGCCTGAGATCCCTTGCCGAGTACTATGACCGACGCGCGAGCCTTAGCTCGGCAGTGCGCTCGGCTCTCTTATATCCCTTTGTGCTTATCGTCATGCTGGCGGCTGTGATGGTTGTGCTGGTCACCAGAGTTCTGCCCATATTCTCAGAGGTCTTTGAACAGATGGGTGTGGAGCTGTACCCTTTTACGGCAAGGCTGCTCTCTTTCGGCCAGTGGCTGACAAGGACTTCCGCAGCCATTATCGGGGTTTTGGCGGTCCTTGCCGTTGCCGCCGTTCTGGTATATGCCGTTCCGTCCGCGAGAGGAGCTTTCGTCAGATTATTCAGGAATAAATTCGGCGGAAGGGGCCTTTTCAGAGAGGCGCTGACAGCCCAGTTTGCGTCCGCTATGTCGACTGCGATGGCCAGCGGCCTCAATACGGAGGAGTCGCTGGAGCTAGCAGGGAGAGTCATATCGGGCGTGAAGTCTACAGACAAAGCTCTTGCTAAATGCCGCGAAATGCTCGATAACGGAGAGAGCCTTGAAAAAAGCCTCTCCGCGTCCGGCGTTCTCACAAGCAGAGAAAGCCGCCTTCTGACGCTCGGAGTGCGCACAGGCACGGCAGACTCTGTGATGGCGGAAATCGCCCGCCGGAGCGAGGAGCGCGCACTGGAGGACATTGACCGCGGACTGAGCAGGTTAGAGCCCACTCTGGTTGTCATCATATCCGTGATTGTCGGTGCGGTGCTCTTGTCCGTAATGCTTCCGCTTTCGGGCATTATGTCCTCTCTGGGGTGAAGCTATGAATAGGCGTCGGATGAGAACGAGAGATTCAAGGGCGCCGGGCGCTCTGATTTTGCAGCTTCTGCTGTTCGCCCTTGTGTTCGCAGTGGTCGCAGCAGGGCTTTCCCGAGCTTCGGATAGGGTCGCAGACGAGGGCATGCGCGTCGCCGAGGAGGCTGTACTGCGCGCTGCCGTGAGCTGTTATGCCATCGAAGGCGCCTATCCGGAGAGCTATGAATACCTGTGCAAGAACTACGGCGTCGCCGTGAATGAGGACAAATACATTGTCCAATACTCGGTGTTTGCTTCCAATATAATGCCGGAAATAACGGTCATCGCAAAGGGTGGTGCGGAATGAAAAGGAGCGGAGGGAGCCACTCGCTTACCAGCGTTTTTGTGTTGTCGCTGTTCTGCGTCTTCGCCGCTTCGGTTCTGATGACGCTTATCCTTGGCACAAGGATCCACAGCGCTATGAAAAAAGCCTCGGATGAGGCGTATTATTCACGCACTGCGCTTTTCTACATTACCGAAAAGCTCCGCCACCGCGACAGCAGGGGCTGTGTGGAGATCTCCGAATTCGGCGGGGCACCCGCCCTTGTTCTGACAGAGAAATATGACGGTGTGGAGTATGAGACTGTCATATATGCCTATGGCGGCTCTATACGAGAGCTTTTTCACGAAAAAGGAGTGAAATTTGAGCTCGGCGCGGGCGGCAGGATAATGGATGGACAGGCGCTGTCTTTTTTATTTGTGAGCGACGGTCTTGTGCGAATAGACTACACCGATACGCAGGGCGGGAGCAGTTCGGCCTTTGCATATCTAAGAGGCGGGGGTGCTGCGTGATGAAAGCCGGATCCTCAGGCTTCGGCCCATCGCTGATCGAGCTTGTGGCGGCCGTGCTGCTGTTCGCGCTCTGTTCGGCTGTCTGCGTCAGAATATTCGCCGGTGCAAAGCA
>JAAYCC010000007.1 GCA_012729875.1 Clostridiales bacterium
GCCGGATATCCCACGCTTGTCGGGAATCGCACGTACTACGAGAACAACTCCGGCTACTATGCCGAAGCAATGGCAAAGCTGCGCTTTCAGGGCGTGTCCGTTTTCGGCGGCTGCTGCGGCACAACGCCGGAGCACATCAAAAAGCTCGCCGCAGAGCTGAAAAAAAGCAGTCCCTCCCCATCCGCACTTTATCCCTCTGAGCAGAGCTTTGAACAAAACGTAATTGAGAACAGTCTCTGGAAAAAGCTGGACGGAGGCAGGCGTGTCTTTGCAGTGGAGCTTGACCCGCCTGCAAACTCGGACATAAGCAAGTTTATGCGCGGCGCAAGAATACTGCGCGACGCAGGTGCGGATGCCATAACCATAGCCGACTGTCCCATATCCCGCGCAAGAGCGGACAGCAGCCTGCTCGCCTGTAAGATACGGCGCGAGCTGGGCATAGATCCCATACCCCATATGACCTGCCGCGACCGCAATATAATAGCCACAAAGGCCCTGCTTTTGGGTCTGAACATAGAGGGCGTGAACAACGTACTCGTCGTAACCGGCGACCCTGTTCCGACCGCGGAGCGCGGTACGATAAAGAGCGTCTTCAACTTCAATTCAATGGTTTTGGCTAGCTTTATACGCGAGCTGGGCTCGGAGCTTCAAAACGGACCGTTCAAAGTTTTCGGAGCGTTGAATCTGAACGCGAGAAATTTCGACTCCCAACTTAGACATGCCCAGGACAAGCTCGCCCACGGCGTTGACGGATTTCTCACCCAGCCTGTCCACTCCGAGCGCGCGCTCGACAATCTCAAACTTGCGAGACGCGAGCTGGGCGGCAAGATTTTGGGCGGCGTTATGCCGATAGTCTCATATAAAAACGCCTGCTATATGAACAGCGAAATAGCCGGTATTAACGTCAGCGAGGACATAACAAGGCAATACGATGGGCTGAACCGCGACGAGGCCTCCCGCCTTGCGGTAAGGCTGACTACGGAAATCGCCGAAAGCATGTCCGGCTTCATTGACGGTTACTATATGATAACGCCTTTTTCGCGCACCGATCTCATATGCGAGATAATGCAGAATCTGAGGCGATGATTTTTTAGAGGCAATTGTGCATCGCGTCCGGGACGGCGGAACTGAAGCGGAGGCGATAGCTTTCCGTCTGAAATATGGAAAATCATTTTTACTTATAGATCAATAAGCCGCACTCTGTACACAGCGTGCGGCTTCTGTCCCGATTTTGGACGTTTAATTTTGCTCTTGCTTCACAATATAATACATATAAGCCCACCACGGCCCTCGTTGACGATTTTTTGCAGGGCGCCGCGCATTTTCTGCGCGGTACTGTTGGGCATCCGTCTGAGCTTTGCCGTAAGTCCCTCGCCGGCGATATCGTAAAGGGATTTTCCAAAAATGTTGGACTCCCATATTTTAGAGGCGTCGCCTTCGAAATTTTGGAGCAGCAGGCCGAGGATCTCCTCCGAAGCGTGCTCTCCGCCGACGGCTGGCTTGACTTCGTTTTCAACATTGGTGCGCAGCATGTGTATCGCCGGAGCGCTGGCCCTCAGCACCACACAGTACTTTCCGCCCTGACGGACAATCTCGGGCTCTTTCAAAACCATCTCGTCGGCAGTAGGCATCACCACTCCATAGCCCTTTTCACGGACGTCACGCAGTGCATCGCTCACCTTGTCGTATTCAAATTTAATTTCTGCAAGCTCACAGAGGGTCGTTATCAGCTCACCGTCGTCGCCGATCGTAAGTCCGCATTCCTCGCTCAGCGTACGGTAATAGAGCTCGCGCGGCAGCTCGCATTTAATTGTGAAGCTGCCCCTTCCCATGTATATATCGCTTATTCGCACCTCGGAGCACAGCTCAAGTGACATAAGACTATCCTGAACCACTTGGGCATCCTTCAGCTTTTTTATTCCCTGCGCCGCGCTTGCTATCTCGGCAAAAAGCTCGGTCTTGATTGCGTTGTCCATCGGCAGAGAGTCCACCCACTGAGGGAAACATACGGCAAAGTCCTCGGCCGGAAACTCGCTGAGCAGCTCACGTATGACGTTTTCAATTTCGCGCTCGCTCATTTCAATGCAGTTAACTCTGACACAGCTCACACCGTATTTTCCCGTAAGCTCTGCAGCAAGTTCCTTTGCCCCGGCTGAATTGGGGTTGGCGCAGTTGAGCATTATAAGATAGGGCTTCCCGATCTCATTCAGCTCGGCGATAACCCGTTCCTCCGCTTCAATATAGTCCTCGCGGGGTATGCCGCATATACTTCCGTCGGTGGTCACCACAAGGCCAACGGTGCTGTGTTCTGTGATGACTCTTTTTGTACCCTCCTCTGCGGCGGTCATTATATCGATCTCATGGTCGAACCACGGAGTCGTAACCATACGCGGTTCTCCATCCTCAAGAAGGCCGGTTGCTCCCCTAACCATATAACCTACGCAGTCTATAAGGCGTACGGACAGCTCCACGTCGTCTGACACGCGCATTGTCACCGCGTCCTCAGGCACGAATTTCGGTTCCGCGGTCATTATCGTTTTGCCCGATCCCGACTGAGGAAGCTCGTCGCGTGCGCGTTCTTTGGCGTAAACATTTTCAATGTTAGGAATCACCAGTGTTTCCATAAAACGCTTGATGAAAGAAGACTTGCCCGTACGTACGGGACCGACAACGCCCACATATATATCTCCGCCCGTACGGAGCGCGATGTCCTCATAGATCTTACTGTCTGTCATGCCGCATCCCCCTATGGTTTATGATTACTAAACTCTATGGGGATAAGCCTCAATATATGCGGTAAAAATATCAAAATAACTGGACGAATTTACATCGTAAAAAATCGAATATATTATTTTGGGGTGCAAAAGCTATTCACGGGCGGCAATGTCGCCCCGAAGGAATCAACCCACAGAAAGATAAGGAGTTAATACAATGGCAAGAAGCAATCAACTTGTTAACCCCAATGCCCGTGAAGCAATGAACCGTTTCAAGATGGAATCTGCCAATGAAGTTGGCGTTAACCTGAAGAACGGTTACAATGGCGACCTCACCTCCCGTCAGGCGGGAAGCGTCGGCGGACAGATGGTCAAAAAGATGATCCAGGCTTACGAAAACGGCGTTCAGTAACTTCTAAAAAACAAAAGCAGCAGGGAGAGGGCAAAACCTCTCCCTGTAGCTTTTCACAAAACAAAAATACTATGAGCGGTATTCAAATTCAAGGTCATAGATGCTAACGGTGTTGCCGTCCTTTATACCCATCGCCTCCAGGCGGTCAAAGATCCCCGCCTCTCTCAGAATTCTGTCAAAGAACATCCGCGACTCGTAGTCCGAGAAATTGACGGTAGCAACCAGCTTCTCCAGCCAGAGCCCCTCAAGTATCCATATGTCGTCGTACTGCTCTATGACAACCTCCTCGGAGGTATCGACGGTCGGCTCCGGCGGAACATAGTCCGCCTCATAGTGAATTACAGGCGGCAGCTCTTTAAGCTCTGCAGCAATCGCCTTTACAAGCTCCTGAACACCCTGATGTGTCGCCGCAGAGAGCTCAAACATCCTATAGCCGAGGGTCTCGACATAATCCCGGAACTCGTCCAGTAGCTCACTGCCCTCCGGCAGCAGATCGCACTTGTTGGCAACGATTATCTGTGGTCGTGAGGCCAGCTCGGGATTGTAGTCCTCAAGCTCCCTGTTGATTGTCTCAAAGTCCTCGATGGGATCGCGCCCCTCGCTTCCGGAGACATCCACAAGGTGGACAAGCAGACGGCAGCGGTCAATATGGCGCAGAAAATCGTGTCCCAGTCCCGCACCCTCGCTCGCACCCTCGATGATGCCGGGAATATCCGCCATTACGAAGGACACTCCCTCAGTGACATATACTACGCCCAGATTGGGAAACAGTGTGGTAAAATGATAGTTCGCTATCTTCGGATGCGCCTTTGAGACCACGGACAGCAGAGTGGATTTCCCCACATTGGGGAAGCCTACAAGACCCACATCGGCCAGAAGCTTAAGTTCCAGCACAACTTCACGGGCCTCGCCGTTCATGCCGGGTTTCGCAAAGCGGGGCGCCTGGCGTGTCGGCGTTGCAAAGTGCTTGTTGCCCCAGCCGCCGCGTCCTCCCTTTGCGAGAACAAAAGGCTCCGAGTCGGACATGTCTCTGATTATGCCGCCGGTCTCCCTGTCGCGTATAAGCGTACCTCTGGGAACTTTTATCAGAACGTCTGCACCGTCCTTACCGCTGCATCTCTTGCCTCTTCCGTTCTCACCGTTTTCTGCAACATACTTGCGTTTGTAACGGAAATCCATCAGCGTAGACATGTTGTCGTCCGCTAC
>JAAYCC010000189.1 GCA_012729875.1 Clostridiales bacterium
ATCATATACCAGCTGCCCACAACCCTCTGCGAGATGTATCTGAGCGAGGTATTCAAAAAGAACCCCATTGAGTCCCTCGATCAGGAGACGCTCTATACTATAAATAAGTTTTTCGAGAACAACCTCAATGTCTCGGAGACTTCCAGAAAGCTTTTTGTACACAGGAATACTCTTGTCTACAGATTAGAAAAAATCAAAAAGCTCACCGGTCTGGATTTGCGGGAGTTTGACCATGCGATTGTTTTTAAGGTCGCGCTGATGGTAAAAAAATATCTCAATTCGCAAAATTCCAAGGGTTGATATGCCCGTAACGCTATCTTTTTGTCTATAAAGGGCATTGCATTCCGGGAATTGGAGGAAAAACTACATGGTTCTAATGAAAAATGCTTCGATGGTCTACGAGAACACGGGCACAGTCGCCACCAACTGCGTTGACCTCAAAATTGACGACGGCGAGTTTGTCTTTCTTGTGGGGCCGTCCGGCTCGGGCAAGACAACGATCATCAAGCTGCTCACGGGGGAGGTTAAAGCTACCGACGGCGAGATAGTAGTGAACGACTTTAATCTCCGCAAAATAAAGTCCCGTAAGCTTCCGCTGCTTCGCCGAACTCTCGGCGTTATCTTTCAGGATTTCCGCCTGATTGACGACAAGACAGTCTACGAAAATGTCGCCTTTGCAATGCGGGTAGTCGGCGCCTCAAAAAAAGAGATTCAGAATCGCGTCCCATATGTCTTGGAGCTCGTTGGACTTAAGGGCAGGGAAAACCGCCTGCCTCAGGAGCTTTCCGGCGGTGAGCAGCAGCGTGTGGCTATTGCCCGTGCCTTGGTCAACAGCCCGGGACTCATCATTGCGGATGAGCCCACGGGAAACCTCGACCCGGTCAAGAGCCTCGAGCTTATGCTTCTGCTTGAGAAAATCAACGAACTAGGCACAACTGTCCTCGTCGTAACGCATGAAAAAGAGCTGGTGAACTCTTTCTCAAAGCGTGTTGTCGCAATCGACGATGGGTCAATAGTCAGCGACGGAATGGATGGTTATTACAGCTGTGAAATTCATGAGTAGATTGGGATACTTAATTAAAGAAGGCTTCAGAAGCGTTTTCACCCACGGCTTCATGTCATTTGCATCTGTCACTATAATAATTGCATGTCTTCTGATTATGGGGAGCTTCGCTCTTCTGGCCGTCAACATCGACGCTCTTATCGACCGTCTGGAGAAGGAAAACGAGATGCTCGCCTTTGTGGATGAGAGCTTGTCCGAATCCAAGGCGAAAGCGCTCCAGCCTGAAATCGAGGCTGTCGACAATGTCAGCAAGGTGGAATTCGTGACTCGCGATAAAGCTATGGAGAGCTTTACCGAGGACTACGAGAACAAGTCCATGTTTGAGGACATAGACTCTTCGGTTTTCCGCCACCGCTTTGTCATATACCTTGACGACATAGCCCTTATGAAGGAGACCAAACAGGCTTTAGAGCAGGTAGACGGCATTGACAGCGTTTCCGCACAGCTGGACATTTCCAAGGGCTTTGTCACTGTGAGAAACGTCGTAAGCGCGGTATCGCTTATACTTATCGTAATTCTGTTCATTGTATCTGTGTTTATAATGTCGAACACGATAAAGCTCACGACTTTTGGGCGCCGTGAGGAGATCGCTATCATGAAAATGGTCGGCGCGACAAACAGCTTTATAAGAACTCCCTTTGTCGTTGAAGGTCTCTTTTTGGGCATAACGGGGTCGTTGCTGGCTTTCCTCATACAGTGGGGGCTTTACGAACTGGTCGGGGGAAAGATTATGACAAGCATAGCCGGTACCTTGATCGGAGTGCTACCGTTCTCAGCAGTGGCATTGCCGGTAGCTCTGATTTTTCTTGCCGTCGGCTTCGTGGTCGGAACCTTCGGAGGCAGTATAGCTATCCGGAACTATATGAAAGTATAGGAGGTGTCTTCTATGGCTTCAAGCAAGAAAAAAGTAGTATCGGCTATCTGCATAGCACTCGTTATAGCGTTTCTGGCGACGCTTCTGGTCTCAGCAATAGGCAGTGCTTCCGCCGTTTCCCAGTCGCAGATCGATGCTCTGAAGAACCAGCAGTCGTCCATAGCTGCTCAGAAGAATGCAATTAAAGAACAGATGAGCGGCTTAGAGAGCGATATGGGTACATATCTCGAAAAGAAAAAGGCTCTCGATGAGCAGAATGAGCTGGCCAGACAGGAGATCGAACTTATCGACGAGCAGATCAGCATCTATGAAACGCTCATAAAGGATAAGGAAGAAGAGCTTATAGAGGCCAAAAAAGTCGAGGAAAAGCAGAAAAAGGAACTCCGGGTCCGCATGAGGGTCATGGAGGAAAACGGCAGCCTCTCCTATTTGGCAATTCTGTTTAAGGCCACAAACTTTACAGATTTTCTCTCAAAGCTTGCGGATATCAACTCTATGATGGAGAGTGACAAATCACTTGAGGAAGAATACATAGCCGCTAGGAAGCATGTAGCGGATGTCAAGGCCGAGTATGA
>JAAYCC010000190.1 GCA_012729875.1 Clostridiales bacterium
GGCCAGCTTGACATAGTCGGATTTACGTTCCACCGTGGTGGCTATGTAGTGCTTGTCGTAAAAGCTGGTCTGCCACTGATAGACCATGCCGAGCACCTTGTTGTCAAGGATAACGGTTATGACCGGCAGATTGTACGAGACCGCAGTACAGGCCTCGTTCATATTCATGTGAAAGCTGCCGTCGGAGGTGATGTGGAAAACACGCGCGTCCGGGTTTCCGACCTGCGCGCCTATCGCCGCGCCATAGCCGAAGCCCATGGTGCCGAGACCCCCGCTTGTGAGAAAGCCGCGGGGCTTCGTCTTTTTGCAGAACTGCGCAGCCCATATCTGATGCTGACCTACGTCGGTGGCGATTATAGCGTCCTTCCCGCATACCTCGCCTATGACATCGAGTATGTCCGCCGGACGGATCCCCTCAAAGCCCTGGTTGTATATTTTCATATCTTCCATACGCCACTTCTTTATGGACTCCATCCACTGTGGTCGTCTGCACTCGCAGACCATGGGAATCAGGTTTTTGAGTTCTGTCTTGATATCTCCCACAACCGCTATATCCGCAGAGACATTTTTTCGTATCTCGCTGTCGTCTATATCCATATGGACCACTTTCGCGTGGGGGGCAAAGTCGCTGAGCTTCAGCGCGACGCGGTCGGAAAAGCGCGTACCCATAGCTATGAGCAGATCGCACTCGTCAATTGCGTGATTGGCAGTCAGGCTGCCGTGCATGCCTATTATGCCCATATCAAGCTCTTCACCGAAGCCGATTACGCCGGTACCCATTATGGTGTGGCAGGCAGGTATCTGAGTCTTGGCGATAAACTCGACCAGCTCCTCTCCGGCATCAGCGCTGATGACGCCTCCTCCAAAGCATATAACGGGGCGCTTGGATTTTTTGATACAGCACGCTATATCTCTCAGCTCCTCCTGAGAGGCCGAGAGCTTCTCTTCATACACCCACCTCTCGGCGGGTTCATAGTCATAGACCTGAGCTGTGATATCCTTGGGAATATCCACAAGAACAGGCCCCTTTCTCCCGCTGCCGGCGATCTTAAAGGCATTGCGCAGAGTGTCTGCAAGGCGGGAAATATCGCGGACCGCATAGTTGTGCTTGGTTATAGGCTGTGTAATACCCGTGATGAACACTTCCTGGAAGCTGTCCTTACCTATAAGAGGAGTTCCGACATTCGCGGTAATGACCACCATCGGAATGCTGTCGAGGTAGGCGGTGGCGATACCTGTGACTGTGTTCGTTGATCCGGGGCCGCTCGTCGCAATAACGACGCCCGTCTTGCCTGTGGAGCGGGCGTAACCGTCCGCCGCGTGTGTGGCGCCCTGTTCATGAGCAGTCAGATAGTGCTTTATCCTGTCCTGACTGTTATAAAGGGCCTCGTAAATGTTGAGCGCGGTGCCGCCGGGATAGCCGAACAATTCTGTGACACCCTGTTCGATGAGAACTTCAACTACGATCTCCGCACCTGTCATTTTCAATGTCCATTCCTCCTGTAAAAAATAATCTGTATTTAGTTCGCTAAATCGGTAATTAAGGCCGGTAAACAAAAAGCGCCCGTCTCTATATAATAACATAAGAGACAAAGGCGCAATAATTTCCTCTGCGGTACCACTCTTGTTGTCCACTCGCCGAAGTGCTGCACTACCTCGGTATGGACCCCTCTGCAACGTCGGGATCAACGTCTGACGCTGTAACGGACGTCCTGCCGGTTTTGTTTACACAAGCGGACATCCGCCCTTCAACAAACTGCTCCGGGATGATTTTCTTCCGACCGACGGCACCGCCTTTCACCGGACAGCGGTTCTCTGAAGCCTGTAATCGGATTACTCTTTCCCATCAAAGCATTTAAAGTGATTGAATTATAATTATAATACATGACAAAATCGGAACTTGTCAATTGTGCAATTGTCTAAATTTCTGTTTTGTTTATTGAGGATTTATATTCAATATACTGTTTAGCGATGCGTGGACTGCGGCCTCCGCGGTGCTGGGCAAACGCTTCTGCACCGGCCAGCAGGTCGGCTTCGCTCCCGCTAATGCCGTATCGCCTGGCAAGGCGCAGTACCAGCATGCCGTAGTCATCCTTACCGGGCTTTGTAAAGGTCACGACTATGCCGAAGCGGTCCGCAAGACTGCAGGTCTCCTGCACTGTGTCGTTAAAATGGATCTCATCGCCTTTGCGATCGGAGAAGCTCTCGCGTATTAAATGGCGCCGGTTGCTTGTGGCATAGACCACAATGTTTTTTGCGCGGGCCGCGACGCTTCCCTCAAGAACGGCCTTGAGAGCGGTGAAGCCTCGGTCCTCCGCACCGAATGATAAATCGTCAATAAATATTATGAATTTCAACGGGTTCGTCGCCAGAGAGTCCAGAATCGAGGGAATAAAGCGCAGAGAGCTGTTCTCCACCTGTATGAGCCTCAGGCCCCGGCCGCGGAACTCGTTGGCAACGGCTTTGACTGTGCTGGACTTGCCGGTTCCCGCATCGCCATATAAGAGGACATTGTTCGCCTCTGAGCCGGCAAGCAGAGCCTCCGTATTTCGGATTATAAGCTCGCGCTCCCGCTCATAGCCGTAAAGCTCGGAGATGCGCTGTGGATCCGGGTTTTCTACGGGGATAAGTACCCCTGTATCCGAGACGGTAAAAACATGGTGGACGGCAAAGAGACCGTATCCGTTTTGCCCGGCGTTTCCGGCATACTCAAGGTAGCTCTGCAGCATATCGGTCCTTTGGGTCGCGTATTTTGGTACGGGTGAGCGAATACCATATATCAGCGCGATCTCGTCTGCTGTATACTCCGAAGCCGCGGCTAGAGCCTCTATCTCGGTCTCTGCCCAAATACAGACCTCCGGCGGGAAAACGGCACCTACTGCAAGTCCCCGAATATAGAAGTTATCGTCTGCGCACAGTAGGCTTAAAACTCTTTTTGCAAGGTTACTTCCATAGGGGTACAGCTCGCGCACCATGTCGCACAGCAGCGAAAACGCTTTTTCCCCATCCCTCTCGCTGCAGCCAAGCAGCTCAGCCAGCGCCGATATCAGCGGGTCGCTGCTCAGGTTTCTGAATACTACAAGATTTTTCAGAACCTCGGACAGCTGTTTTCTCTGCATTATCCCTCACCTCCCGATAGCATTTTATAGTAAAAAGCTGCGTATTTCCAGTGTTTTCTATTTATAATCAGTATACACGAAGCGGCCGGGTATTCAACAAAAAAATCTCTTGACAAACAAAAAAACTTCGTGTAGAGTATGTCACA
>JAAYCC010000027.1 GCA_012729875.1 Clostridiales bacterium
ATGACTGCCGAATTACTTGAAAAACGTGAAAAAATCAGAATATCCCGTTCCCGTTTCAACGCACTCACCGCCACAGCCCAGCTTGGCGGCGAAAAAGTTCTTCTTATTAAACCTCAGACCTATATGAATCTCTCCGGAAATGCCGTCGCAGCCGCCGCGGCTTTCTACAAAATCCCACCGGAACACATTATTGTCGTATGTGACGATATTGCCCTGCCTCCCGGCAAGCTGCGTATACGCGCCAAGGGTTCGGCAGGAGGTCACAACGGCCTCAAGAGCATAATATCGGCGCTCGGGACCGACCAGTTTCCGCGTTTTAAGGTCGGTGTCGGCGCGCCCACTTCCTCGGCTGAGGACGAGAACGCGGTTATAGATTGGGTACTCGGCGCCTTCTCAAAAAAGGACGCAGCGCTTGTTTCAGAGGCCTGCGCTAATGCCGCTGACGCTATCTCCGTATACATCGCCGAGGGTGCCGACAGGGCTATGAATATGTTTAACTAACAGCGGCTTTTTCCGCTGTTTTTTAATAGAAAGCGAGTTTTGCCATGAACGCCGAATTTGAGAGCTTTATTTCAGACTTCCAAAACGGCATATGCTGCCGCGCGCAGGAGTATCTCGGCTCCCGACTTTTGGACCGGGGCTGTCTCTTCCGTGTCTGGGCTCCGGACGCTTCCGCTGTAGCCGTTGTGGGAGACTTCAACTCATGGGACAAGAATTCAAACCCTATGAATAATATCGGCGGCGGTATCTGGGAGACAGAGATTACCGCTGTCAGTGAAAACAGCGCGTATAAATACGCCATAACCACAAGCGACGGCCGCCTTCTGTGGAAAGCCGACCCCTACGCTTACTGTGCCGAGCTCAGGCCCGCTTCCGCCTCTCTGACATCTGAGCTGAGCGGCTTTGTCTGGAACGATGATAAATGGCTGAAGTACCGCAGGACGCACAAGGTATACAATTCCGCGCTGAATGTCTACGAGGTGCATCTAGGCTCGTGGAAACGTCACACAGACGGCAGCTTTTTCACATACCGCGAGGCGGCAGACGAGCTTGTGCCGTATGTTAAAGCCATGGGCTTCACCCATATCGAACTCATGCCCCTTACGGAGCACCCCTACGACGGCTCATGGGGCTATCAGTGTACGGGTTACTTTGCCGCCACCTCCCGCTACGGCAGTCCCAAAGACCTCATGTACCTCATCGACAAGTTCCACGGGGCCGGCATAGGCGTGATCATGGACTGGGTACCCGCACATTTCCCTAAAGACCCGCACGGTCTTGTGGAGTTTGACGGCAGCCGCCTTTACGAGGACGCAGACCCCCAGATGGCGGAACACCCCAGTTGGGGTACGCGCATTTTCGACTACTCAAAGGGCGAGGTCAGGAGCTTTCTCATCTCTTCCGCCCTGTTCTGGCTGGAAAAATACCACATCGACGCTCTGCGTGTGGACGCAGTCGCCTCAATGCTATATCTCGACTATGACCGCCGTGGCAAATACTGGCGCCCCAACAAGCTCGGCGGCAGGGAAAACCTTGGCGCGGTCGAGTTCCTCCGAAATCTCAACTCCGTCTGCTTCTCATATGACGACAGCATTATGATGATCGCCGAGGAGAGCACAGCGTGGCCTATGGTGACCGCGCCCGCGGACACCGGCGGCCTGGGCTTCAACCTGAAATGGAACATGGGCTGGATGAACGACAGCCTCAGATATCTCGGAACCGACCCCATCCACCGCGCCGGAGCCCACAATGACCTCACCTTCCCGCTTATGTACGCCTTTTCAGAAAATTTCATCCTGCCGCTGTCCCATGACGAGGTCGTACACATGAAAGGCTCGCTTGTAAACAAGGCGCCAGGCACGAGGGAGCAAAAGCTGGCAAGCCTGCGGGCATACCGTGCCTATATGCTGGCTCATCCGGGCAAAAAGCTTATCTTCATGGGCGCGGAATTAGGTCAGGAGAGCGAGTGGGACTACGACGGCGAGTTGCCATGGGAAATACTCCGGTATCCTGATAAGGCAGCAGCACATGAATATTTCAAAGAGACAAATTCTTTTTACCGGTCATGCCGTCCCCTCTGGAATATTGATTTTAGTCCCGAGGGCTTCAAATGGATATGCCCCGACGAGAGCGACAAAAATATAATAGCCTTCATACGCAGGGACAAGCACGGAAACGAAGTGACCTTTGTCTGCAATTTCTCCGGCACAGAGGTAAGGGATTTTCGTCTGGGTGTGACGGGGACAGGCATATACCGTGTTGTTATGTCAACCGATGAATCCCGCTTCGGCGGCAGCGGTGCACTTACGGACAAGCAGAGTTATATTGTAGATAAGGAACCACATCATGGCAAAAAATACTCGATTTTAATGGATATGCCCCCACTCACTGCAGTATTTCTAAAAAGACACTATAAATCCTCCCCACAATCAGTACTTCGCATAAAATAATATCGCTGCTCCAGGCGGAAAAGCAAAGGTGGTTAGACTATGAAAAAAGAGTGTATAGCAATGCTCCTTGCAGGCGGACAGGGATCGCGCCTCTACGCCCTCACAAGCAAGGCGGCAAAACCGATCATCCCGTTCGGCGGCAAGTACCGCATAATTGATTTTCCCCTCAGCAACTGTGCCAACTCGGGAATCGACGTGGTGGGCGTTCTGACCCAATACCAGCCTCTACACCTGAACAGCTATATCGGCAGCGGTCAGCCCTGGGATCTGGATATACAGAGCGGCGGAGTGTATATACTCCCGCCCTATCAGGGCTACGGTCAGAAGGGGCGCTGGTTCTCCGGAACAGCTAATGCAATATACCAAAATATTGAATTTGTCGATATGTGGGACCCTGAGTATATACTCGTGCTCAGCGGCGACCATATATACAAGATGGATTATTCTGATATGCTTTCCCAGCACAAGGAGAGCGGTGCGGACTGCACAATAGCGGTCATTCGCGTCCCAATTGCCGAGGCCTCCCGCTTCGGCATCATGGACACGGATAGCAGGGGCTTTGTCTGCAGATTTACAGAGAAGCCGCAGGCTCCCGAAAGTGATCTCGCATCCATGGGGATTTACATCTTTACATGGAAAAAACTGCGCGAATACCTCATTGCCGACGAGGCCGACCCTATGTCGGACAAGGACTTCGGTAAAAATATCATTCCAAAGATGCTCGCAGCAGGAGAGAAGCTTTGGCCATACAGCTTCGAGGGCTACTGGCGCGACGTCGGCACAATAGACAGCCTTTGGGAGGCAAATATGGATATGTTGACCCCCGAACTCATCGACCTGTACAACAAAATGTGGCCGATACGCAGCCGCAGCCCTAAAAAGCCGCCGCAGTTTATAGGAAAATCAGCAGTCATAAAAAACAGCGTTATCACCGAGGGCTGTGAGATATACGGTCTTGTCGAAAACTCCGTACTCGGAAACAGCGTGACTGTCCGGCGGGGCGCCAAGGTTATCGGAAGCGTGCTCATGCCCGGCTGTGTAATCGGTAAGAACGCAAAGATACAGTACGCGGTCATCGGCGAGGGCGCTGTCGTCGAAGAAGGCGCTGTCATTGGGGCTGTGCCTGAAAATAGCGGAAAGAGGAGTATTGCAACGGTAGGTCCAGACACGGTCATAGAGGCCAAATCGCTGGTAAAGGCGGGAGCTATGGTCTATGCCGAAAAGGAGGCGTGAAAATGACAGATCTATACGGAATAATCTACGCTTACCACTCCTATGCGGGGCTGAACGATCTTGTCTCAGACCGCACCAGCGCTTCCCTGCCCTTCTGCTCACGCTATCGCCTTATAGACTTTGCCCTCTCCTCCATGACCAACGCCGGCATACGGGACGTGGGCATTGTCATGCAGCGTAACTACCAGTCGCTTCTAGACCACCTCGAAGGCGGCAAGGACTGGGATCTCGCGCGCTCCGGCCAAGGCGGCCTGCGGCTCATGCCTCCCTACGGCACTCACGATCTCGACTCGGGCGAATACCGCGGCTGTATGGAGGCTTTAGCGGCCATGCGCTCCTATATCAGCGACATTCCCAAAAACAGCGTCGTACTGTTCCGTGGTGATCTGGCGATAAATATCGACCTCAAGGACGCATACAAGCACCACTTAGCCTCCGGAAAAGAGATTACCGCCATATGTACAGACAAGGCTTTCGACAGCGGCAGCGACTGCGTACGCTTTATCGAGGACCAAAAGGGCGTTTCCCGCCACATGCACTTCCGCCACACAAGCAGCCGGGAGGGACTAGAGTCCACTGAGGTTTACATAATCCAAAAAAGCCTGCTTGTCGAGCTGGTGGACTGGAGCCGCAAAAACGGCAAGCTGCACTTCCACCGCGACGCTCTCGCCCGCTACCTCAGAAACGGCGGCTCGGTAAACCTCTATGTGCACAAGGGATACGCCGCGCATATCTGCTCCGTTGCCGACTATTACGCCGCCAATCTGGATATGCTGAGCAGCAGATACCGCGCCGACCTGTTCCCCGAAGAACGCCCTGTCTATACCAAGGGGCGCAGCTCGGTTTCCACCTTCTACGGCAGTACGGCCAAAGTCTCCAACTCGCTCATAGCCGACGGCTGCTACATTGAGGGCGAGGTCGAAAACTGTGTTCTCTTCCGCGGAGTGAGGGTCGCAAAAGGCGCGGTGCTGAAGGACTGTGTTATCATGCAGGATACGTCCGTGGGCAGGGACTCGCAGCTCACCTGCGTTATAGCGGACAAGGACGTCTTTTTCTCGGTCGGTATTGTCCTTACCGGCAGCAGATCGTTGCCTCTGTATGTACCAAAGGGGAAGGAAATATGAAAATACTCTACGCAGCAAGCGAGGCGGCACCCTTCGTAAAAACAGGCGGCTTGGCCGACGTTGCCGGCTCGCTGCCAAAGGCTCTCAATGAGGCCGGCGCACAGACCCGTGTCATTCTGCCGCTTTACAGCGCTATAGACCTTAAGTGGCGGGAGAGGATGACCTTCCTTTTTCATATTGATGTGCAGCTTTCGTGGCGCAGGCAGTATTGCGGCGTTTTTTGCCTTGAACACGACGGCGTGACCTACTATTTCGTAGACAATGAATACTATTTCAAGCGCGACAGTATATACGGCTGTTTCGACGATGGCGAGCGCTTTGGCTTCTTTTCGCGCGCCGTTGTAGAAGCCATTCCCAGACTCGGCTGGACCCCCGATATAATACACTGCAACGACTGGCAGACAGCGCTTGTACCGATTTATCTGCGATATGAAATCGCAGATGTTTACCGGAGCATAAAAAGCGTTTTCACTATACACAACATAGAATATCAGGGACGTTTCGGCCCTGGCACTGCAGAGGATGTCTTCGCTCTGCCGCAGGAGCTTTGTGACAGCGGCATCATATGGTATGAGAACGATGTAAACCTCATGAAGGGAGCCATCTACGAGTCCGACTCCGTGACCACGGTCAGCCCCTCATACGCAGACGAGCTGCAAAATCCGGACTTTGCCAATGGACTTCACGCCGTAGTGGAGAGCAACAGCTATAAGCTGAGCGGTATACTTAACGGCATTGACACTGTCCGCTACGACCCCGCAAAAGACCCGCTCCTCGCGAAAAATTACAGCGCCGCTGACCTTAGCGGCAAGTCTGTATGCAAGGCGGAGCTCTGCCGCGAGCTCGGGCTTTCGGACGAGCCGGGAACGCCGATAATCGCCTGTATTTCACGCCTCGTAGAGCACAAGGGCTTTGCGCTCATTACTGAAGCCCTGGACGAGATAATAGCAAAAGGCGCGCGCCTTGTCATCATAGGCACAGGAGAGGAGAGGCTTGAAAATTTCTTTTGCGACGCTGAAAACCGCTACAGAGGCAGTGTTTCGGCCAGCATAATGTACTCGGAGAGCCGAGCAATGCGGATCTATGCGGGCTCCGATATGCTGCTTATGCCGTCCCGGAGCGAGCCCTGCGGACTGTCGCAGATGATAGCCATGCGCTATGGAACCGTCCCCATCGTGCGAGAGGTCGGCGGACTTAAGGACACCGTGAGAAACCTCGGGGGCGAAAACGCAAACGGCTTCTCATTCCGCGAGTACTCTGCAAGCGGACTTTTGGGAGCCGTGGACTTTGCCCTGAGAACCTACCGCGGCGACCCCGCGACCTGGCGTCTTATCATGCTCTCTGATATGACAGCCGACTTAAGCTGGAGCAGCTCGGCTGTCAGCTACATCAATATATATAAAAGGCTTATGGGTAACTGAAAGGAAAAAAGATATGTACGCTATCGGAAAAAACATACTCAAGACCGCCATTGAGGATCAGCTGGCCGCGCGCTACGGTATAAAAGCCAGAGATGCGACGCGGGAGCAGATGTTCTCCGTCTGCGCCATACTTCTCCGCGAGATGATCTCCCGCAACCGGGTACTGAATGAAAAAGACGAGGGTAGGCAGCTGCACTACCTGTCCATGGAGTTTCTTATGGGCCGTTCTCTTGAAAAAAACGC
>JAAYCC010000191.1 GCA_012729875.1 Clostridiales bacterium
GAATCATAGGCAAACTTCAGCTCCGAGTTGATGCTCTGGGTCGATGAAGAAATTTCCTTTGCAGCTTTAACCTTGAGAGAGACGCTTTTTGTCTTTCCAGGAGCTATGTCGTCCAAAACAAAGGTTGAGGTTTCGTTCTGGAGAATGAGTGAATCAGAGGTGGAAAAGGTGGCAACTGGGCTCTGCAGAGCGACTTTACCCGCATTTTTGAAAGTGACGGTCATGTCAAAGGTCTGTCCTGCGGAAATCGGCTTTACAGCGCTGCGTGTGACAATTACAGGGGGCTGCTGGTTGCTTAATTTGGAAACAGCCGCGGGAATGCTGATTTTGTCCGATACCGTCGCCTGTGTGGAAGAGATATTATTATAATAATTAAACTTTAGTTCCACCCCGAGGCTCTGAGTGGCAGAGCTTATGCTGTCCTGCGCTTTGACCCTGATACTGATAGACTGGGTTTTTTTGCCGCCGATGTCAGAAAGCGCGAAGGAGGTGCTCCCGCCGGTCAGCATTATGGACTCGGACGGAGTGAACGTAACCACGGGGGAGGACAGCGTTGCGTATCCGAGGTTCTGGAATGTGACGGTCAGATCCATCTCCTTACCGGCAGAAATAGGCGTTTTGATGTCGTTGCGGCTGATAAGCACCATAGGGGCCGGAGCAGCTTCGGGAGTCCCGGGAGGTTCCGGCTTCGGCTCATCGTATTCCACGGCCTCCGTAACGGCAAACTCAAGGTTGTCGTAGGACGATGAAATGTTCTTATAGCCCGCCATCATGCGGAAATTTTTGCCAGACCCGCTGTATGTAAGGCCGCTGAACGTCACGTCATAAGTAAGAGAAGCCGTTCCGCTTGATGTAATAGCTGCCGAGACCTTCCCGCCGGAAAAGCTGTCCACCAGCTTGGTAATGTCCAGATCGCCGTTGGTGGTCTTATCTGTAGTCGTGCCGATGTCTTTAACGGAGACAGTGATGTCCACTTTGTCTCCTTTGCGGATACTGGCCACGGTGCTGCCGGAAGCGTTGGTGACCTTATAGCCGGTGACGACCGGATCATCCGACTGCGCGGCCATCGCGCCCGGGGGCAGGATAGACAGCATAGCCGCCAGCACAAGGCAGCTGAGAATCATGTTCTTTATTACCTGCTTCATTTTGATTTTTTCTCCTTGTCATATGTAATATTGTTTTGCTTTCAAACGGCCTTGGGCCTCTCGCTGTCGGGTTTCCTTTCGTCGCTGACGATATCTCCGTCTATCAGCTTAACAATACGGTCGGCATAAGAGGCCATTTCTGGATCGTGGGAAACGAGGATTATTGTCTGATGGTACTTCCTTGCAAAGCCGCAGATCATATCCATGACCTCTACCGTGGTATGCGAGTCGAGATTCCCGGTAGGCTCATCGGCAAACACAACATCCGGCCGCGTAATAAACGCTCTTGCGATGCCCGCCCGCTGCTGCTGCCCGCCGGACATCTGACAAGGAAAGTGGTCAAGGCGGTTTGAAAGCCCAACTCTGCAAAGCATCTTTCTCGCCGCGGCTTCTCGCTGAGGCTTGGGCACGCCCCGGAACATCAGCGGCAGCGCCACGTTTTCAGTTGCAGTGAGATTTGGCAGCAGATTGTAAGACTGGAACACAAAGCCCAAGTGCCTCTGCCTGAATGCCGCCAGCTTGTCTTCATTCAGTCGGGATATCGGCACTCCGCCTATCAGCACATCTCCGCGAGTTGGCTTTTCCATGCCCGCGAGCTGATTGAGCAGCGTACTCTTTCCTGAGCCTGACGTGCCGAAAATGCAGCAGATTTCGCCTCGCATAATGTTAAGGTTTATTCTTTTTAGGGCGACCACGACTTCGTCGCCTATGGGGTATTCCTTACGAACATTTTTAACCTCCACCAGCGGGCGGTTGCGCAAACAGTTTTCAGCCATATCTGTCAGCTCCCTTCAATAGTTTGAGTCTATAACCCGTTTCTTCAGCGCCTATTCAGAGAACCTTAAGATTTGTTAAGGTCTTAAAAGTGAACAAACAACGCAAAAAGCTCTCCGGACTTTTCCGATCGGGAAAGTTCCGAAGAGTTTTGATTTGGAGTATTTTGCTTTACAAGCGGATTACTTTTGCTTCAGAGGCAGGAGTATCTCAAATTCAGTACCATACGATCCGCCCTGAGTTGGTATGAGACGTACTGCTCCCCCGTGCGCTTCTACGATTCTTCTTGCTATGGCTAGCCCGAGACCGCTGCCACCGCCGGAGCGGGACTGGTCTCCGACCGTAAATGGCTCAAAAAGGCGCTCTTTTATCGCTTCGGGTATACCATTGCCGTTGTCTGCTATTGTGATGACAGCCTTGTCCTCAAAACGCGTAACTTTTATACGTATAACCGTTCCAAGCGTGTTATGCTTAAGAGCGTTTGACAGGATATTGTCCAGTACACGGCGAAACTGAAAGGCGTCAAGGCTGCACAGCAGCTTTGTATCGGGGATAGAAATGTCCATATTAAAGCCGGCAAGGTCAATTTCATCGTATTTTTCCGCCAGATATTCTCGTAGGTATTCACAGATGTCCGTATCCACACATTCGAGTCGGAAGTCCGGATGCTCCGTCCTGCTGTATTCATAAAAGCTGTTAATAAGCTCAGTCAGCTCCACGGCCTTGGAGTCGATTGCTTCAAGATAGCGGGGGAGCTCATCCCCGGAGACCTTACCGTCGCGTATAGCGTTCGTATATCCCGATATGACCGTGATTGGGGTTTTCAAATCGTGGGAAATATCTGTGACCAGCTTTTGGCGTATGTTCTCGAGCTGTTTACGCTCCCTCTCGCTTTCCGCCAGCTTCGCTGCCATCTTGTCGAAGTTTTCGCCGAGGCGGCGTATCTCCTCAGGCCCGCCGCAATCAGTATCCAAAGTTGGTTTCCCCTCGCCCAGACGTGCGATTGCGTCATCCAGCTTTTCAAGCGGCTGGCGTATCTTGCGGTTCATCCATAGGATAAATGCCAGCGCAGCCATTATATAAAGTGGTACTGCAAGTAGCAGCATTTTATTTGACGACGATACTATCTTGTCGTAGTTGTCCTCTGTAAATACCGTAACCCTTATTAAAAGAGTTCTGTCGTTCTCATTTTTGTCGGTAAAAGTATAGCGGTACAGTTCATATTGGTCTGACAATCTGCCTGTCAGATAGCCGAACTCGGACGGAGTATAACGTGTCCGACCCTCGTCGAAGCCGCCTGACAATACGTTGTAATTCTGATCAAGCACCATAACGCTTACCGTTGCAAGCTCATCCGCCGAGGCGTTGGAGCTGAGTGTTACGAGATATTGTGTCGCGCCCTCGTCGGCGGTGTATTCCAAATAATTGACATAATAATTGCCGGCGTACTCCGGTACGCAGGAAAGCTCGCCCTCGGAAAGCTCGGCGTCAAAATCCGGCGAGGATCTATACAGCACCTCTCCTTTATCGTCAAGTACAGCAAACGCTCCCCCGTTCCCAAGGAGCCTCGCCGCGTCAAC
>JAAYCC010000192.1 GCA_012729875.1 Clostridiales bacterium
ATCGGAATGCCGGGCTGCGGAAAGAGTACGGTCGGCAAGCTGCTGTCGGAAATGAGCGGTATGCTTTTTATTGATGTGGACAGCGAGATCGAGAAGTCCGCCGGGATGTCGATTCCGGATATATTTTTAAAGTTCGGAGAGGAGTATTTCCGCAGGCTTGAAGCTATTGAGATATACAGTGCGGGTGCAAAAAGCGGCGCTGTAATCGCCACCGGCGGGGGAGCTGTAAAGCTCCGTGAAAACTACAGGCCCCTAGCCGAGAACGGCCGAATCTACTTTATCCAAAGACCGATCCTTGAGCTTTCAATCGATGGCAGACCGCTCTCTGAGGGAGCGGACTCCCTATGGGAAATATATGCCGACCGCGAACCGCTCTACCGCGAGTTTTCAGACTGTATTCTCGAAGAGGGCATGAGCCCGGAGGCCGCCGCGGAATATATTTTTAACGATTTTCGCTCGTTTACTGATGAACAATAAACTGACAAAAACCATGGGAAAGAAGGTATTATGATTGTCTTATCATATGTATAATATAGAGGCGGAGACCATGCCGCGCGAGGAGCTTATAAAGCTGCAGAGCGAGAGACTCTGTGCAATGGTAAAACGCATATACGAAAAGGTGCCGTTTTATAAAGAGAAGTTCGATGAGCTGGGGCTTAAGCCCGAGGACATCAGATCCATAGACGATATCGCGAAGCTCCCGTTCACCAACAAACAGGATCTGCGCGACAACTATCCTTTCGGGCTGTTTGCCGTACCAATGGACGAGGTTGTCCGTATTCACGCCTCCTCCGGCACCACAGGCAAGCAGACCGTCGTTGGCTATACCCGAAACGATTTAGCCCTTTGGGGCGAGGTCATGGCGCGTACTCTCGGCGCGGGCGGTGTCACCAGCTCCGATATAGGTCATATCAGCTATGGCTACGGTCTTTTTACCGGCGGCATGGGCGGCAACCTCGGTTCCGAGACCGTCGGCTGCGCTACTATCCCGGCCTCCACAGGAAATACCCGCCGGCAGGTGACGATCCTCCAGGATTTTAAGCCCACCTTTATACTGATGACCCCCTCCTATGCGCTCACGATTGCCGAATATCTTGAGCAGAACGGCATCCCCGCTGAAACTCTCAGCCTTAAGTGCGGATTTTTCGGTGCGGAGCCTTGGACCGAAGAAATGCGGGGAGAAATCCAGCAAAGGCTGGGTATAAAAGCCTACGACATATACGGACTGTCCGAGGTCATAGGCCCAGGTGTCGCATATGAGTGTGAGTGTCAGAACGGGCTGCATGTCAACGAGGATCATTTTTACATCGAAATAATAGACCCGGAAACGCTGCAGCCAGTTCCCGACGGGACGGAAGGCGAGATCGTTTTTACCTGCATGACCAAGGAGGCTCTTCCGCTGCTTCGTTACCGCACACATGACATAGGCATGCGCATGCAGGGCGCCTGCAGTTGCGGCAGGACGTTTGTGCGTCTTGCTAAGCCCTCCGGCCGTACCGACGATATGCTTATTATCCGCGGCGTCAATGTTTTCCCGTCCCAAATAGAATCCGTGCTTATGAACATGGAGGGGATAGCGCCCTTCTTCCAGATGATTGTTGAAAGGGAGGGCAATCTGGATAAGCTCACTGTTCTTGTTGAGCTGACTGAAGAGGCATTCACAGATGAAGTCAGAAAGCTGGAGAGCATAACAAAGTGTGTCACCGAAAATATCCATTCCGTGCTTGGTATATCGGCAAAAGTCAAGCTTGTCGAGCCGAGGAGCATAGAGCGCTTTGAGGGCAAGGCAAAGCGCGTCATCGACAAACGTAAGCAGATAAGTTTTTAGGAGGGATAGTATGATATTAAAGCAGATATCGGTATTTGTGGAAAACCGCTATGGAGCGATAAGAGACATAACCAAAATACTTGCTGATGCCGGCATAAACATCAGAGCGCTCTCCGTTGCGGACACTACCGATTTCGGTGTTGTCCGTATGATCGTGGATAAGCGCAAGCCCGCACTGAAAGCGCTCCGTGAAAACGGAATGACGGTCAAGGAGACGGACGTCATAGCGCTTGTCTCCGACGACAGGCCCGGATCCCTTTATAAAGCTCTCTGCCTGCTCGCAGAAAATGAGATACTTGTTGAGTACAGCTATGGGTTCGTTTCCCCGATGGGAGACGACGCAATTATTATTCTCAAGTGCGACGATATGCAAAAAGCTCTGAGCTGTCTGACAGAGAGCGGGTTTAAGCTCTTGACCGCTGAGGACGTAAAATTCTGAGAGAAAAAAATCCCGAAGGTACGACCTTCGGGATTTTTATTATTTGTTTCATATTATGATATTTTATAGGTTTGGCCTACAGCACTGTATGAATATGCTGAACCTATTTCAGCCTCAACGGGGGAACTGTCGTTCCGGAGCATAAACACGCAAGATGCCCTGACAGTCTCTCCCGGGCCGGTCTCTTCATAATAATTGTCGTCGGTTTCGGAGTTGACCATAGTGTATGTACTGTCCAGTGAAACGCCGTCCTGATAGGCAAATAAACAGAGCGCGTCTGCCAGCGCAATCTCATCGCTGCTGTTATTTGTGAACTCGTAGTACACTCTTATAGCCGCATTGCCATAGTAATCATATACAAGCTCGGCATCTGTGACCGACACGTAGTAGTCCTCGTCGAGGTATCCTTCGCCCGGCAGCGAAGCGGTCCATATTGGTTCGCTGACTGTTTTAATGGAAAAAATGGCGGGGCGGCCCGGCAGTTCGCCGGGTGTATAGGTGGCGGTGACAGTTCCGCCGTCGGTGCCGAGATTATAATCAAACAAGATAAAATCCACGCTACCGCCCTTGGAGTTGCACTTAAACTCATAGCAGCACTGGATCTTTACTCCCGGACGAATGTAACGGTCGGTGTTTCCGTATATCTCTACGTCGTCCCAGGTATAGGTTTCCGTGAGCTTTTTTCCGTCCTGCCTTGCATAGCATTCAAGCGCCGACCGCACGCTGGCGTTATGGCCGCTGTTGTTGGTGAACTCGAAATAGACCCGCATTGCCGCACTCCCGTCAATGTCGGAAAAATGCTCCGCGCCTGTAACGGAAATGTAGTAGCTGTCATCACCGACCGAGCCGCTGCCGGATATTCTGTCTGCCTTATCACCAGAATTTGTTGACAGATCTTTTCTTGTACCGGCGCCGTAGATGCTGCCATCCGAACGCTCGAAGACTATTTGAAACCCTTCGTCGCCTATGAGGGTGAGCGTGTTATCCTTTTTGCTGTATATAAAGTCCAGCTCGTCGTCGTTGATTTCAGCCTCAAAGCCTTTACGGCTCGCCTCCCAGGTGCCCGACATCACATCATCCTCAAAGGCTGAAACGAGGTATACGCTGTGGTCTTTTTCAACCTGCAGCGCTATGAGGCTTTGGGAGCCCTCTCCGTATATATCGGGGAGGTAGAAGCCGTTCCCGGGGATGACCTCAACGCTCTCCCAATAGCCAATGTATTCGGAGTCGCTGCCGATAAGGGATACTGTCAGAACTGCTGCAATGATCAGCAGTGCAAGGACTGTACATATCACGATGACAGCGGTCTTAGAGCCGCTTTTTTCGGCAGACTGCGTCTGCGAGGAACTTTTGTATATGTTTGGATCAAGGCCGTATGCGGGAGCGGAACAGCCCTGTGAAGAGGAGTTGCGCTCATATGAACTGCTGTCTTCAGCAGTGTGTTGCTCCCGGGGGTCTTCGGTGTCCGGAGCATGCTGATCTATATTATATTGCTGCTGAGTGCCGTAGCCATCCTTGTCGCTGTCGTCGGGCGTTTTTGGCACCGGTGCAGATCGGTGTCCGCAGTTTGGGCAGAATACCGCGTTGTCAGGAAGTTTCTTTCCGCAATCGGTGCAAAAAGGCATATCGGGACCTCCCATGCGTATAAAAAATCGAATAAAACCGAGTAATGATCGTTCCTGTATATTTTAACAAAAAATAGAGTGTTGTCAAGAATATCTTATGCTTTATTGACAACGGACACTTTTACAAGTTTTAAGCCGACATTTTTATTTAAAATACTCTAACATTATTGGTAAATTCCCATTGCATTTGATATTTTGTTGCTGTATAATGAAACAAGGTATTGACAAATGTTTAACATAGTTGACTGTGATGTATCATACATGTTGATATGCTTATAGTTAGTAAAACTGTTGTTAAACAGGCAAACCGTACATCCCTGATTTACAGCAGATAATTGCAGCTTCTCTATGTATATCAGGAAACAAAACAACAAAAAAGGAGACTCAGTAATGAACAACACAGTTTTGGACTTCGGCTTTACTCCTGACCAGAAGGACCTGCAGATGATGGTTCGCGAATTCGGCGAAAAAGAACTGACATGGGAAAAGATGAGAGAGTTCGATGACCGCGGCGAGATCCCCATGGAGGCCTATAAAAAGGCTGCTGAAATGGGTCTTACCGCAATCACCATTCCTGAAGAGTTCGGCGGCGCCGGTATGGGGCAGGTTGAGAACGCGATTCTTTCCGAAGAACTCGGATACTGGAATGGCGGCTTTGCAACCACTGTTCTTGCAAATGGGCTCGCTTTTGACCCCGTCCTTCTTTTCGGAAACGATGAACAAAAGGCTTATTACGCAAAGTACATCGTAGACGGCGGCTTTGCAGCATTTGCTCTGACCGAGGCAAACGCAGGTTCGGACGCGGGCGCTCTGCGCACCACCGCTGTCAAGGAAGGCGACGAGTATGTCATCAACGGCTGCAAGTGCTTCATCACCAACGGCGGTGTTGCAGATGTCTACACTGTATTTGCTCTGACCGACCCCGATGCCGGCGCACGCGGCCTGTCCTGCTTCATCGTTGAGCGCGACCGTAAGGGCGTTTCCGTGGGCAAGGAAGAGGATAAGCTCGGTATACGCACCTCCAATACCTGCGAAGTCATTTTCGACAATGTCAGAATTCCCGCTAAAAACCTTGTCGGCCAAGAAGGCAAGGGCTTCAAGATTGCAATGACCACCTTCGACCTGACCCGTCCGGCAGCAGTCGGCGCAGGTACCATAGGCGGCGCGCGCTTCCTCATCGACCAGTGCGTGCAATATGCCATGGTCCGTACCACTTTTGGTCAGCCGATTCTTACAAACCAGGCTATCCAGTTCAAAATCGCCGACATGGAGATTGGAACACAGGCAGCCCGCGCTCTCGTCTACAGAGCCGCTGAGATGCTTGACGCAGGCGTGGTTGATACCACAATCGCAGCTTCCGCAAAGGTTGCAGGCAGCGACAACCTCTTGAAGGTCTCAGCTGAGGCTATCCAGATCTTTGGCGGCAATGGCTACAGCCGTGAGTATCCCATCGCAACTATCTATCGTGACGCAAAGATCTATCAGATCTATGAGGGCACCAACGAGATACAGCGCATGGTCATCATCAAGAGCATGCTGAAGGCTTACATGTAAAATCAATTAGTTTCCGCACATATACATTCATTTGCACAATATTTGTTACCACACAGTCTATATGTATATGATATGTGAGGTCCGCGTTAACAGTGTTTTGCGCGGACCTCATAAAAAGCAAGGTGCAAACACCGAATGTTTGCATTGGTATAGAAATAACAAAGGAAAGAAGGATTACCTATTATGAACATGCTTGTTTGCATCAAACAGGTACCTGACACTACCGAGATCAGGATTGATCCCGTTAAGCACACACTGATTCGTGATGGAGTACCCAGCATCGTCAATCCTTTTGACGCATATGCCCTTGAGTGCGCCGCCCGAATCAAAGATAAAAACCCCGATGCGAAGATTACCCTAGTCTGCATGGGACCTCCTCAGGCTATGGATGCTCTCAAGACCTGCCTCGCAGTCGGCGGCGATAAGGCATACCTCGTCAGCGGACGCGAGTTCGGCGGCTCCGACACCCTTGCGACCAGCTATATTCTCGCAACCGCAATTAAGAAAATTGAAGAAACTGAGGGAAAATTTGATATTATCTTCTGCGGCAAGCAGGCTATAGACGGCGATACCGCTCAGGTCGGACCCGAAATCGCAGAACACCTTGACTACCCTCAGGTTACTTATGCCCATGAAGCATTTGCCGAAGGCGACCTTGTAAAGGTCAAAAAAGAAGTCGATGAGGGTTTTGAGATGATCGGCGTCAAGACTCCCTGCGTCATCACCGTTACAAAGCCCAACTTTGAGCCCCGCTATCCTTCCATCAAGTCTAAGATGGCGGCCAACCGCAAGGAAATCCCCACCATTGCTTTCGCAGACCTTGAGAGCATTATAGACTCCGGCAGAATAGGTCTCAAAGGTTCCCCTACAAAGGTCAAGAAGACCTTCACACCGGAAGTGAAGACCGGCGGCATAATTATCAAGGAAGACACCAACGAAGCATCGGCTAAAGTTCTCTTTGAGAGGCTCGTCGCCGATAAGGTCATGTAAGGGGGTAACAGGCAATGGAAGCAAAGACTAAAGATTTGTGGGTATTTATTGAAACCACCGACGAAGGCAATGCCAAGAACGTCGGTCTTGAGCTCCTTGGCGCAGGACGCGGCCTTGCTGATAAGCAGGGCGGCAAGCTCGTCGCTATTGTCATTGGCAACAATGTGGACGCAGCCGTCAAAGCGTCAACTACTTACGGCGCAGACAAGGTTATTGTTGTCGAAGGATCCGAGTACCAGCACTACACCACGGACGCCTATACAAACGCTATGTATGCGCTTGTCGAAAAATATGCTCCTACCAGCATTCTCATCGGCGCGACCAACAACGGCCGCGATATGGGGCCCCGTCTCTCCTGCCGCCTCAAGACAGGTCTGACTGCAGACTGCACTCAGTTGGCGATCGACGAGGAATCCGGTAATGTTGCATGGACCCGTCCCGCTTTCGGCGGAAACCTGATGGCTACCATACTCTGCCCCGACAACCGTCCCCAGATCGGTACAGTTCGTCCCGGCGTTTTCAAGAAGGGCGAGCCTGACGAGTCCCGCTCCGCAGAGATCATTAAGGAAGATTTTCATGTTGCCCCCGAAGCTATCCGCACCCAACTCCTTGAGGTTATAAAGGAAGTTGCCGGTGAGCTCGTCGACCTGGAGGGTGCCGAGATCATCGTCTCCGGCGGTCGTGGCGTTGGCGGTCCCGAGGGCTTCAAGCCCATCAAGGAACTGGCTGACGCTCTCGGCGGGGTTGTCGGTGCGTCCCGTGCCGCTGTCGACAGCGGCTGGATCGCCCATGCCCATCAGGTCGGTCAGACCGGTAAAACTGTCGGCCCCAAGGTCTATATCGCCTGCGGTATTTCCGGCGCTATACAGCACCTTGCCGGAATCACAGGTTCCAAAACCATTATCGCCATCAACAAGGACGAGACCGCTGCCATATTCAACGTAGCGGACTACGGCGTTGTGGGTGACCTGTTTGAGATAGTCCCCGCCTTGACCGCACAGATCAAGAAGCTCAAGGGCATCGAATAATTTACTGAAACAGCTTAAAGGGCGCAGCCGAAAATACTGCGCCCTTTTTTGTCATATCCCTTGCCCATAACGTTATAGAAGCAGGGGAAATATGTCTGTAATCGAGATGTGCACATAATAAAGCCCCTGTCGTATTTTATCTACGGCAGGAGACTTTATTTTTTTCTGAATGTTTATTTGGCTGTAACGATGTCCTTGGTGTCGCGCGCAATGACCAGCTCTTCGTTTGTGGGGATGACAAGCAGCTTAACCTTGCTGTCGGGAGTTGAAATAAAGAGGTCTTCACCGCGCTTGCTGTTCTGTTCCGGGTCGACCGTGCAGCCGAGGTAGCCAAAATATTCGCAGATGGCAGCGCGAGTTCCCTTGCTGTTTTCACCTATGCCCGCTGTGAAAATAATAGCGTCAACGCCGTTCATGGCTGCAACATAGCCGCCGACAGTTTTGGCAACCCAATAGTGGAAAACATCCAGTGCCAGAGCAGCGCGTTCGTTTCCTTTGGAAGCGGCCTCATCCAGATCGCGGAAGTCGCTGGATACGCCGGAGATACCCAGAACACCTGACTTTTTGTTCAGGATATTGAGCATTTCATCGATACTGTAGCCGTATTTATTCATGAGGAACTGCACTGCGCCCATATCCATCTGACCGCAGCGCGTACCCATGGGAAGACCGACCAGCGGAGTAAAGCCCATGGAGGTGTCTACGCTCTTTCCACCATCTATAGCGCAGACGGAACTGCCGTTGCCCATGTGGCATGAGACAAGCTTTAAACTCTCAATGGGTTTTCCAAGCATCTCGGCAGCGCGCGAAGAGACATAGCGGTGGCTGGTGCCATGGAAGCCGTAACGGCGTATCTTGTCGTTCTCATAGAATTCATAAGGTAATGCATACATGAATGCTTTGCCGGGTATGGTCTGATGAAACGCCGTGTCAAACACTGCGACCTGAGGTACTCCGCCCATGACCTTTTTGCAGGCTTCGATTCCGGTGATGTTGGCAGGGTTGTGCAGCGGGGCGAAGGGAGTGCAGTTCTCGATACCCTTTATGACCTCATCATCAATCAGGACAGAGGAAGAAAACTCTTCGCCGCCATGGACAACGCGGTGCCCGACGGCGTTGATCTCCGACATGGAAGCTACAACACCGTATTCTTTGCTTGTGAGCTTATCAATAACAGCGGCGATCGCTTCGCTGTGTGTGGGGAGGCTGATATTCTCATCAAAAACAGGTTTACCTTCGACCAGAGGGCTGTGCTTCAGGTGCCCGTCAATACCGATGCGTTCACACAGACCTTTTGCCAGAACCTTTTCGCCCTCCATGTCGATGAGCTGATACTTGAGAGAGGAGCTTCCGGCGTTGATAACCAAAATTTTCATGCTATGATCCCTTTCTTGTTGTAATCGTAGTTAGAAAAATGTAAAATGTATCTGTGAAGTGCACAGATACATAGAATACACATTCTTTCTCATTCTAATACCAATTAAGACTAAATTCAAGGTTTTTTGACATTTTTCTCAAAT
>JAAYCC010000193.1 GCA_012729875.1 Clostridiales bacterium
ATATGAATTTATGGCCTGAATCGGAGTTCTGTCCGCAGGCGGGGATTAAGAGGAAATACCGGTGAACAATGATAACAAACTCCAAGTAAATCTGCTTGGCGGATGCTCGATTTCATGCGGGGATAAGACAATCGACAGCAACAGCCTCCACTCAAAAAAGATCTGGACGATCCTGTCATACCTTATCGTGTTCCGAAACAGGGACATTTCCCAGAGCGAGCTTATCGACCTGGTCTATGCTGAGGACAACAGCATAAACCCCATGAATGCGCTAAAAACGCTCATGCACCGTGTCAGAGCGGCCCTTGACGACCTGTACTATATCCGCGGCAAGAACATCATACTCCAACAGGACGGTGCTTACAAGTGGAACCGCGCCCTGCCCATCGAAGTCGATATAGACATTTTTGAGGAATTCTCCCAAAAAGCCAACTCCGCCGCCCTCAGCGAAGATATGCGTCTTAAAGCCTGCCTTGAGGCTATAGACATTTTTAAGGGCGATTTCGTACCCAAAATAGCCATGGATCCTTGGGCGATTCCTCTCAACACCTATTACCGTTCCCAGTTCCTGAGCCTCGTGCACAAGGCGATAAAGCTCCTTGAGGAGCGCATGTGCTACGATAATATCGTCACAGTCTGCCACAAGGCCATCACCATCGAACCCTACGACGAGTTTTTATACTACAGCCTGATGAAAGCCCTTGTAAACCTCGGTCAGTATCAGGATGCCCTCTCCCAATATGAAAAGACCACAAATCTTTTCTATAAAGAGTTCGGCGTGACGCCCTCTACGGAATTGAAGGCGCTTTACAAGCAAATCGTCCACTCCAACCAGAGCGTTGAGATGGACATCTCCGCTATCAAGGAAAACCTCCGGGAGGAGGACGACCTCAAGGGCGCTTTCTACTGCGAGTATGAATTCTTTAAGGACATATACCGTCTGGAGGTCCGCTCCGTGTCAAGAAGCGGCAAGCCCATACATATCTGTCTTTTGACAATTTCCCCAAAGCCCGGAGAAAAGTCCCTAAATACAAAGACTATCAACTCCGCTATGGACAAGCTCTGCACCTGCGTCAAAAACACGCTGCGCCGCGGCGACGTCTTTGCGAGGTACAGCGTATCCCAGTTCGTCATAATGCTGCCCATGACTACGGTAGAAAACGCGGAGATGGTCCTGGGCCGTATAGTAAAGCGCTTTCGCGCGGCAAATCCCCGAGCACCGGGCGAATTGACTTTTTGCTTTCAGCCTATCGACTCAATTTTTTGAACATATCTCGCCCAAAAGAGCCCGCGCCGCTCATGGCTCGGGCTCTTTTGCATATCATATCACAATACTATTCCATGGAGGAACACCATGCTAAACTACGAATATATTTTCTTCGACCTGGACGGAACAATAAGCGACTCGGCCCCCGGCATAATCGGCTCCGTGCTCTATGCCCTGGACAAAATGGGCGTAAGCGAAAAGCATGAAGAGTCGCTTACCAAGTTCGTCGGACCGCCGCTCACAGAATCCTTTACAAAATACTACGGTTTCCAAGGCGAGGCGCTGGACATGGCGGTCAAAACCTTCCGCGAGTATTATCGCGAAAAGGGCATTTTCGAAAACTCTATGTACGTGGGTATTCCCGAAACCCTCAAAAAATTGCTTGAAGGGGGCCGGCGTCTGGCCGTAGCCACTTCAAAGCCGGAACCCTTCGCTCGCAGTATAATAGACCGCTACGGTATTTCGGACTGTTTTGAATTTATTGCCGGCAGCACCATCGACGAGACACGCACCAAAAAAGACGAGGTCATCTCCTATGCCCTCGAAACGTTGGGCATAGGTGATCCCGAAACCGTGCTCATGGTCGGCGACCGCTCGCACGATGTACTGGGCGCAAAAAAGCACGGTCTCGACTGTCTGGGCGTACTTTACGGCTACGGCAGCCGCGCGGAGCTTGAGGACGCGGGCGCCCTATATATCGCCGAAACTGTAGCGGGTATATCAAGTATTATCATGAATTGACAGCTTTTGGCATAAACATATACTCCCCCTTCAGTGTACGCTTTTCACGGTATACTTTAGGAGGAGTATTTAAGTTCTTTAGAGCGCCTTTTACATCCGGTCATCCTGCCGGCACAGGCCGGGCCTTTTTCGCTTTGAAATACTGGTACACAACGACGCCGCCCACAGCAGCAAGTCCAATTACGTCCGTGGTATATCCGGGATAGAGCATACACAGCCCGCCTACCGCAGCCACTATACGCTGAAGCCACGTGAGCTTGCAGAAAACATAGCCCTGAGTACCCAGAGCAACGCCGAATATTCCCAAAAGCGAGGTTATAATTATCAAAATCACCTCCGGTACTGTTGTGTCTATAAACAGCATTTCGGGATTCAGAGCAAATATATAGGGCACTATAAATGCGGCGACCGCCAGCTTTGTGGCGTTGAGCGCCGTCTTCATGGGATTGGACTTTGCAATAGCGGAGCCGGCGTATGCCGCCAGGGCCACCGGAGGAGTTATATCCGCAACAATCCCAAAGTAGAATACAAACATATGCGCCGCCAGAGTATTTACGCCCAGCTTTATAAGTATCGGCGCGCATGTGGTCGCCATAATGACGTAGTTCGCGGTGGTTGGAACTCCCATACCAAGGACAATACAGGTCAGCATTGTAAGAAGCATAGCGACAATAGGTATTCCTCCGGAAACGCCAACGATCAGGGAAATCAGCTTTGTGCCGATGCCCGTTGTAGTGATTACGCTTGCGATTATGCCGGCCGCGGCACAGGCGATGCCGACCGTCAGAGTGCTGCGCGAACCGTTTTCAAGAGCATCCAGCACGCCGCGCAATCCCAGCCGGGAGTTCTTGCTTAACATGCTCATAAGCAGGCATATGATAACAACAGCCAGAATGCCGACGGAGATATAGCTGCCGCCGTCAAAAATGGTAAGGATATACTCATTGAACGCATAGACAATAATACCGAGTACCGCAATGCCGGACACCACCGGGGAGCTCCTCATATTACTCACGGCGATTGCCATAAGGGTTGCGAGTATCGCGGCGAGCGCCATGGTTTTGGTGATAATGAGGTATACCAGAAGAACCAGAGGCATCAGCAGTATGCCCTGATTGAGCATAAGCTTCCAGAACTTTGGCAAAAGCTCTCTGGGTATGCCCTTCAGGCCCAATTTTCTGGCCTCAAGATGGACTGTAACGAAGATACCGGCAAAATACAGAACTGCCGGCAGTATTGCGCGCAGCGCTATAGACCCGTAATCAAATCCGGAATACTCCACCATTAAGAACGCGGCCGCGCCCATGATAGGCGGCATTATCTGGCCTCCGGTAGAGGCCGCCGCTTCGACAGCGCCGGCAAACTCCGGCCTGTAGCCGTTCTTCTTCATCATGGGTATGGTCACAGAGCCGGTGGTGACCGTATTGCCTACGGAGGAGCCGGAAACCATGCCGCACAGCGCGGAGGAGATTACAGCCACCTTTGCCGGACCGCCGGACGAGCTTCCCGCAACTGAGTTTGCAAGTTCGATAAAAAAGTTTGATATGCCAGTTCTCTCAAGAAACGCGCCGAAAATTACAAAGAGCACAATAAATGTTGAGCAGGCCCGTATCGGAGTTCCGATAACGCCTTCGGTGGTGTAAAACAGGTTGTATATGTTCATATTCACCGACTTCTGCGTCAGCGCATAAATAATGAAAGCCGAGGAAACCACAACTATAGGCAGTCCCACCGCACGTCTGCATGCCTCCAGAGTTACAAGGACGCCCACCGCGCCAAGTGTGATCTCAAAAGCGCTCAGTCTGATGCCCTGGCTGATGATCTCGCGGCAGTTTGCGACAAAGTAAAAGTACGCAAAGCCTCCGGCGACAGCAAGGACAATATCAAACCACGGTATATGGTTGCTCCTTTTGTGTGAGCCCTTTGTAGCCGGGAACACCAGGAAAATCAGTACCACGAGACTCCCGACAAAGGACGCCCGCTCTATTCGGGTCTCCCAGTTGAAGATGAGATTAATAAGGATACTGTATACCGCAAAGGCCACAAGAAGATATCGAATTATCCTGCGGGGCACGCCGTCCCAAATGCGGATATTGGACTCGCGGTCATATTTTTCAAGAAGCGCCTGTGCTTCATCTGCGGACAGATGTCCGTAATTTCCCGCATTGACAGCCGCCTCGTTCTTATCTATATCCGAAGCGAATCCCTCCTCTGCTATTTTTGTTCTGATGTGTTTATCTGGCAAGACCAGCTTACCTCCCTTCAAATAT
>JAAYCC010000028.1 GCA_012729875.1 Clostridiales bacterium
ACGCCAAGCTTTTCGGCGGCTTTTGTGACATGTTCGGTTTCCGCTGTTAGACAAAAATAGTGCAGATCCTTGAGTTCCATAATCATACCCCACAATCTTTCACAAAGAAGTGAATCAAAAGTGCACAACAGATTTTGAGCCTTTTATCGACAATCACTGTGGATAGACCAGAACCATTAATAATTCGTCAATACTGCTGATTAAGTGACCATATATTGGGGAAAACTGAGACGCAATTCCATAATAAATAAATTATGAATTTGGTATTATCTATATTATAGAATACAAAAACCCAAAAGCATATATACACTTTACACAAATTATTGGAAATAAAAATTCAATAACTATATAATAAACACGAAGAATTTCGTGGATGGAAGGGCCGCGTTCATTCTTCATTATCACAGCGCACGGGATAATTTTTAATGAAGGAGAGGTTATCAGGAATGGCAAATTTTGATATCGATTGGAGAGTGTGGTACAAAGAGCACCTTAGCACAACAGAGAAGGTAGCCGAGGAGTGTTTCAGAGACGGAGACCGCTGGTGGATAGGCCAGTGCAACCAGGTCCCTTATGAGCTTCTGGATGTTCTCTACAAAAATATGGAAAAATATAATGACATTTTTATGATGTATAACTGCATGTGCCAGCCGGCGGACATAATGTTCGACAGAGAGTCAAAAAAGCATTTCCGTATGAACAGCATGTTCTGCGTCCCTCTGGAGCGTTTGTCCGGTGAGATGGGCATCATGGAGTATGCGGGTGCAAACTATGATCAGCTGGATCAGGCGCCGTTTGCCTACGGCTGTGACAAACTGGCGATCCATTGCTGTCCGCCCGACGAAAACGGCTGGTGTAACTGCGGCGGCTATGGTGTATCGGTTGTCAAGGCTATCGCGCAGCGCCCTGAAATCAAGCTCAGAGTGGCATTTCTGGACTCTACAGGTCAATATCCTATGCCCGGAGATGTCGAAGTGACCTCCGTACATATCACAGACTTTGACTATATAGTCGAAGCTCCAACGGAGATGATTGCCGTTCCCGCCGCAGAGCCACAGGATATTGACAAAAAAATAGCTTCTTACATTATGCCCTACATCAACTCCGGCGACAAACTGCAGATAGGTTTCGGCGGTCTGGGCGAAGAAGTTCTTTCAAACCTGAAGGGCATAGGACAGTTTGAGATATTCTCCGAGGTGGCCTGCGACAATATGGCGCAGCTGTGCCGCGAAGGCGTAATAACAAAGATAACCGCCTGCAGCCCCGGAGCCTGTTCCGAGGAGTTTTTCAAGTTCTGCTCCGAGGACTCGAGAGCGAAGCTCGTCGGCGTTGAATACGGACTCAATCCGTTTTACATCATGCAGCAGGAGAATCTTGTTGCCATTAATGCCGCTTTTATGTGCGATCTCATAGGTCAGGTCTGTGCAGAGGCACAGGGACTCCAGCCTTACAGCGGAACCGGAGGCTCGTTTGCCTATGTTTACGGCGCGACCAGAGCCAAGAACGGGCGCAGCTTTATCTGTATACGTTCCACATATACTGACCATGACGGAGTGACCCACTCAAACATAGTCCCATGGCTGCCTGAAGGCTCCGTTGTCACAACTCTGAAAAACTTTGTTATGTACCTTGTAACCGAGTGGGGTGTTGCGGATGTATTCTGCAATACTTTGAAAGATCGTATCAGAAAGATAATCCAGATAGCTCATCCCGACTTCCGTCAGGACTTGAAAAAGAAAATCTGCACCAGCCCGCTTATTGAAGAAGAGGACTTCGAAGGCTGGGACATTATGAAGATTCAGGAGCCCAAGAGCAGATAAGGGCTGAA
>JAAYCC010000194.1 GCA_012729875.1 Clostridiales bacterium
GGAGTCGAGAATATGCTCGGCACCAACCCTCTTACCGTCGGCCTGCCAACCGACGAAGAGTTTCCTTTCATGCTCGACTGTGCAACCAGCATCATGCAGCGGGGCAAAATCGAGTATTACGCACGCAGCGGCAAGCCGACTCCCTCCGGCACCGTTGTTGCGCGCGACGGCTCCGCCATGACCGACAGCGAGGAAATTTTGAAAGCGCTCACCTCCGGCGAGGCCGCGCTCGCCCCCCTGGGCGGCATAGGCGAAGAACTCGGTGGCTACAAGGGGTACGGTTACGCAACAGTCGTTGAAATCCTATCAGCGGCCCTGCAGGCCGGAAGCTATCTCAAGATGCTCAACGGCTTCGACGCCGAGGGCAAAAGGCAGCCATATCATCTGGGTCATTTTTTCATTGTCATTGACCCCGAAGCCTTTTTGGGTGTAGAATCATTCAGGAAAACTGCGGGCGACATTCTGCGCCGTCTTCGCACATCAGAGAGAGCCCCCGGTCGGGAGCACATTTACACCGCAGGCGAGAAAGAATACCTTGCGTGGCTCGACCGTAAGGACAAGGGCGTTCCTGTCGGCGAGGCAGTGCAGAAGGATCTCATAAGCGTCAGAGATATGCTCAGTCTGCCCTATAGGTTTCCCTTTGAGTTATAAGCAGATACTTTATTTTTCGGGAGAATCAGCCATGTATAAAACTGAGAACATATTGGATCTTGACCACACTATAGCAAAACCGCTTTTAGCTACCAAGGACTACCCCTGGGAAGCGCTCCCGCTCATAAGCGGCTTTATACGCGAGCTCGGTCCCACACTGCCAGCCGAGGAATACGACCATCCTGCCGAGGACGTATGGATTGCCAAATCCGCTGCTGTAGCGCCCACGGCAAGCATTACAGGTCCGTGCATAATTTGTGCGGAGGCGGAGATCCGCCACTGCGCGTTTATACGCGGCAGCGCCATCGTCGGTAAAAACGCTGTTGTCGGAAATTCCGTCGAGCTGAAGAACGTCATCCTTTTTGACCGTGTGCAAACCCCGCACTACAACTATGTGGGTGACTCCATCCTCGGATATAAGGCTCACATGGGCGCCGGATCCATAACCTCCAATGTAAAAAGCGACAGGACAATAGTCCATGTAAAAGGTGAAGGTATGGATATCGACACTGGCCTGAAAAAATTCGGCGCCATTTTGGGCGATAATGTGGAGGTCGGCTGTAACAGCGTCCTCAACCCAGGTACGGTCATCGGCCGGAATACCAACATATATCCCGTCTCTTCCGTACGCGGAACAATACCTGAGAGCAAAATATTCAAATCTCCCGACAAAATCGTAAATAAAGACTAGAGCAAAAACTGCCCGCCGAATAACGGGCAGTTTTTGCTTCCTGTACAATTTTTGTTGCAAAACAGATCTGGGTTTGATAGAATATTTCCAAAAGGTTCAGCTGTCCATCTAAGGAGGTTTATATATGGCATTTTGCTCACAATGCGGTACCGCCGTTAACGACGGCGCTTCATTCTGCACCACCTGCGGCGCAAAGCTCGGCGCTGCCGGCGAGCAGCAGTACAGCTCACGTCAGTCGGCAGCAAGTCAGCCCACGGACAACAGTAAGACCATGGCTATTCTGGCCGTGATCATCCCGGTGCTGTTTTTTCTTCCGCTGGTAGTGGATCCCAAAACAGCTTTCGGAACTTTCTGGTCAAATCAGTCCCTGCTCTTGCTTCTGGCCTATGTGGTTTCCGGGCTTCTCTGCTTTATTTTCATCGGATACATACTATATGTGGCCGTGTTTGTCTTCTGGATAATGGCTATTGTAAGCGTATGCAAAGGCGAAATGAAACCTATACCGCTTATTGGTGAAATAGAGATTATAAAATAACCCATATACAAGAAGGACGCCCGCCGGGCGTCCTTCTTGTATATGGGCAGGAGAAGGAAGACCGTGGGATCTCCCCTTTCTTGAATTTACGGTGGGTCATGTGCTCTTAACGATTACACTCCATAGAGATACGAGTCTTTCCAGACTGTACTGGGCGTTCGCCGGGCTGGTGGATGGGAGCTTTACGGCTGCAATTCCCGTCTGCGGATAGCAGTATCTCCTGTACAGCGCGTCGGCTTTGCCTCCGTTTGTAAAGATGCGTTCGATTTTTGCTGTCTCAAGAATACGGTCAAGGTCGTTCGCCACAACATTTGTTATACTCGAATCGTCTGAGCCTTCAATGTCACAGCTCGCAATAACATCCCACAGCGCTATTCCGTGTCTGAGCAGCATTGTTCGTTTTTTGTCCGTAGTATCGGGCAGATCACAGCCCAGCACATCCGCAATAACGCGCCAAAAGCGGTTCTGCGGATTGCCGTAAAAAAAGTTTATCTCTCTTGACTTTACAGACGGAAACGAGCCCAGAATAAGCAGCTTTGAGTTTTCATCAAATACCGGAGGTATTAAATGCTCAGGCATAATATCTCTCCCCAGACTTTTTTATAATTATATCACACCTTTTATCCGCCTGTGTGTCATGTTGAAAGAATTGCTTGGATTTTCTTGCATCGTGTCGGGAAATGTCCGCCCAAAGATGAAGTTGTGTTCATCGGACAGCCATTAAAGGGCGAAGGCCGGCAAAAAATTTTGCCGGCCTTCTGGAAAGAGAAAAAAGGGTAGTGGAGGGTTTGCTTCGCAAAGAAGATTTGAAAAGTATGTAACAAGTTACAAAATACTCTTTGCTCTTTCGATTGGCTGTCCAACCTATGATTTGATTTTACCATTTACTCTGCTAAAAGGATATGGACAAAAAAGCCGCGCTGTCCAAAAGCCGACATATTATTTAATTCTAAGAACTGCAATTTTTGGTTTTTGATGGTCAGATGTTGCAAAAGAATCACATAAAGAATAAAAAGACAGGCACAAGCTGTATGCTCTCCCCTTTTGTGTCCGCTTTCACAGCCCGATTTTGGTGAGCAAATTAAACGCAGCCCGCCTTCTTTTTACTGTTCTAGGGGAGATATTCTGAGTCCGAATATCGCGTCTGCGTCCTTAACAGAAATATATGTTGTCTCGCACACCATCCTCACAGGACAGGCAAGTTTCTCACATTCACCGTAGCCGTTTCCTTTCTGGACCGCGCGTGAGTTGAGATGGAACCCGTAGCGCTTGTCCCCCGTATCTATAACGGCATAGGAATAGTCCCAGCTCACTTCCGCGTCCAAAAGACGCCCTACATCACGCACAGTGACGTACCACTCGCCGCCGCGCCGTATGGCGGGTGACAAAATCCTCTGCCCGTCGCAGGACATAACGGTTGTCTCCTCATCATAGTTTTTTATGCCCGCAGAGATTCCGTAAAGCCTGCAGAAGTATTCGCCAAAGTTCCCTGGGGACGGCACGGTGCTGCGACCATAGCGCTCGTCGGGCACGTTTTGAAGATATAATGTACCGCTGCCGTCATATTTTTCCGCCGCAAGCGTGTTGCGGTCGATAACGCCGGCATTGGAGGCATATTTTGTGATGAATAAAACCATCACAGCCACGGCCGGAACCACAGCCGCAGCTCCCGCAATCCGCAGTATGCTTTCGCCGGAGAAGGAGAGCGCCAGCGTCCGAAGGCAAACGACCGTCAGAAAAAGCGCTGCGGGGAGGAGCATCCTCATGCCCACTATGGGCGAAATGAGGCAAACGCCCAGAGAGAGAAATATCATCAGTGTGAAGAACGGTATGACCCTCTCGCCTGCTGTAAATGTATATATCCCAAACAGAAAAACGGAAAACGCACAGACGCCGGCCGCTATCGCAATTCCCACGCTCCCCCAGATAACGCCCGTACCCGTCAGAACGGGCAGCGCGGTCAGGGCAAAGGCTGCAAAGGCAGCGATCCTTTTACGCTTGAGACAGTAAAACCCAATGGCCGCCAGTAAGGCGGCGACTATGACGAAAATACCGCCCTCGTCCATTATCATACGGCTGAAAAGCTCGTAGTTTCTGTATGCCCGCGTAAAAAGCCCGATAGAGCCGTAGCCGTTTTCAGAGAGCCTCGCGGCAACTCCGCACGTGCCGAACAGCGTGGCGTATCCCGCACAGGCTGCGGCAAAGTTGGCCGCGAAATACCCGATGCGGTCCTTTGCAGTCTTGTACTCGGCAAAGAAAACGTACAGAACGGTTATTGGGGCCAGAATTCCGGTCATCTCCACTGTCGCCGCAGACAGAAACGCCACAATTACAACCGCCCAGCCTCCGCGGCCGGATTCAGTATATTTCATCATGAGCAGGAAAAAGAGTATTATAAGAGCCGTAGGAAACAGGTAGTTAAAAGAGCCTGCGCCCCAAAGGGCGCCGTCGCCCAGCACCGCGATACCCATAAACGGAAAAAGTGTAAGAGCCAGCGCCCATAGACAGCAGACGCCTTTTCCTCTGTCCGCCGAAATAACAGCCATAATATATGTCATGAAACCGATAAGAAGAACGTTCCAGATACGAAACGGTATCATATCAAGCATGAGCAGCGGACTCAAGAGCAGGTGGACAAAGGCCCGGCCCGTGACGTTGCGGTAGTGATATACGGTATTGCTGAGAAATCCCCTCAGGCCGCCCGTGCAGAATGTCGCATAGTAAAAGTCGTCCGCAGCCATACGGACGTAGAGATGCAGTACGGAAATCAACGTGAGCATAAGCAGGCATACCGCGGCAGACATGCAGTCTCTTTTTCTCAACACCATATTTCCCCGCCCTTTTTATTATATCAACCGGATAATAACATATCCCGAGTCCCGTGTAAACTTTCGTGTAAACTCCGGTCAAAAAAACGCTGTTTTTCCCAGGATCAATTTAACAAAAACGGCCGTATATGTTTAACAAGCCGGGGCGGAAAACCGCCTCGACTTGTGTTTTTTATCAATATATGGGTCAATGTATTTCGGGGATCTCTATCTCCTCGGGGTCGTCCGGCTCGGGATAGAGGACCATCATATCTTCCCCCCCGCCCAGAGCTTTCAGACTTTCGGCGTCCATTTTGAAGAACTTACCCACGGCCGTAACGGCTATCCCGCCGTCGGGCAGTACTATCTGACCCTCACATGTATATATTTTAGGGCCGTTGTCCGTGACGCAGGTTGTTACAACAAGCGGGACATCATAGGGCACGGTCTTTTTGAATTTTGTATTCATCTCCACGGTTACGCCAAGCATATGCGGCGTATAGGGCATTATGGCTCTGCCCATAGTCTCGTCCAGGAGAGCGGTGCTCACGCCCCCGTGAACTATGTCCGGATAGCTCTGATGTATAGGTCTCGCCTTGGCAAGCGCTATGACTGACTTGTCCTCCATCTCGTAAAAGCTTGCTTTCATGCTGGCCTCGTTTTCTCTCCCGCACACAAAACAGTTTTTCGAATTCGGCTGCTTCTTGACTACCTTTTTTATCACGACTGTCTCCCCTATCCTCTGTCTGTTATCAGGAGTTTAGCACAAATCGCGTCTTTTTCAAGTAGTTTATGCAAAAAAACCGGAGGCCGCCCGGAAAAGCGGTCTGTTCTAGCGGCAATAATTTATTAATCGTAACATTTAATGTCGGAGGCAAGTGCGCTGTCCATAAGAAAAACAAGCTCCAGTGCGCTGCGGAAGGACTCCTCTCTGCGGTCCTCGGCCCATGTTATAACGCCCTGCCAGCTGGCGTTCTGACGGAAAA
>JAAYCC010000029.1 GCA_012729875.1 Clostridiales bacterium
TGCGTGCGTAATACTCGATTTTGCCCCGCTGCATGATGCTGGTTGCACAGTCGAGCATGAAAGGAAACTCTTCGTCGGTTGGCAGGCCGACGGTAAGAGGGTTGGTGCCGAGCATATTCTCGACTCCGAATGTGGGAGCGATGGAGGGCCTGGCGTTGGTACCTGTGATGCCTATCATACCCTCGTCGGTTGCCATGGAAGACCAGTAACCGGCTATGCCGTAATGTGAGGAGTTGCGGGCAACAGCCATACCCATACCGTATGTCTTTGCCTTTTCTATTATTTTTTTCATACAGAACTCGGAAACGACCATGCCCATGCCGTCGTGCCCGTCGACTACCAAGGTGGTAGGAGTTTCCCTGAGAATTTCTATGTCTGTGACCGGGCTTAATATACCGCTCCTTATCCTGTCCACATATATAGGCTTGAAGCGGTTGCACCCGTGGCTTTCTATACCGCGCCGATCACTCTCCGCGAGAACATCAGCACAAATCTCGGCATCCCTTTTTGGGACGCCGAGATTTATGAAAGCCTCTGTCATAAACGGAATTATCATATCCCAGGAGAGATAGGGTCTGGTTTCTCTGTTGCTCATATCATTCTCCCTTTAGTTATTACCCGATAATTTTAGAACAGAATAGCTACATTATATTTTTATTTTACCTCAACTAAAAGAGACGGTCAAGAGCTCTTGTGAATACGTAGAATGCCATAGCCTTTTCAAGCATGCTGTTGCCCTCGAAACTGTTAAAGAATTTTGCGGTGACCTTTGAGTAAAGGTCTTCGTCGCTACTTGCGTCGAAGGCTTTTTTGATATCTCCCATGCTGTAGCCGGAGTTTTTGAGCAAAGCCTTGAGAGCGTCGTGGTTGAACATGCACTTAAACTTGCTGAGAGTACTGCTGTTGGAATCGCTACCGCTCTTAAGACCGGCTATCAAGTTTTTGAGCCTATCCTTGCAGCCGGAGGGTTTAAGCAGACTGCCGAGCTTATCCTTCATAGCACCGATAATAGAGGCTATGATGCTGTCGCTGCTGATACCCCCCTGTCCGGACGCGGGTGGGACAGCGCTTATGGTAACAGTGTAGTTTTCACCGTCCCATTTGATCTGGTCGCTTGTGTCGTTGCCGAGAAAAATTTTTGTCATTGCTCTCAGGGGCAGATATGTTGTACCGTTCATAAGTATGACATCGACCTTGTTGCCGCCGGCGTCGGTGGGGATATAGAGATTGTTGTCCACGTAGATGTTTACACCGGTTACAACGGAGTGCGTGCTGTACTTTGCGGTGGCCTTTGAGCTGTCAATCGGCTTGGGGTTGGGGTTTACGACTGTCTTGGTCGCGGATTTTGAAGTTGCTATAACAACGGAACTGTAAAATGTGTTCCAGTCGATGGTAGCGCCGAAAACGCCGGAAACAGCTCTAACCGGCAGATATGTGGTACCATTGTAGATGAAGGGGTTTACGGTGTTGCCATCCACATCGGTGGGTACGAACTGTTTTATATCCGCTTTTCCCTTCGCATCGTAGGTTTTAATGTTGATGCGGACACCGGTCGCAATCTCAAGATTTTTGTGTACATAGACGCTTTCGGTCATGCTTGCTGCGTTGGCGGAAGTTCCGATCCCGCCTAGCAGGGACAGGGAGATCACCGACGCCAGACAAAGGGCGACAATTTTGCTGAGTGTATTCTTCTTCACTATTTTTACCTCCCAATATTTCTCCGGACGCATTCCTGATCCGAACCGGTTTCCCGGCGGCATCCTATCCCTTCAAACGGATACCGCCCCCCAGATTTGTTCAGAAACATTCGGACTGTGCAGGATATGCAGGCGCTGGAATACGTCCAATACTTCGATTACGATATCTTTATAGCATCACGCAGTTACGCAAAGGTTACTTTTCAGAAAAAATACTGTAATTTGTCAGACTGTATTTTATCTTTTCGGTTTGCGTGACGTGCCCATTGAGAATATGCAGCTGACGGGAGCAATACAGGGTGATCCCGGCGTCAGTTAAAACAGCAGCCGGGATCATCACGTCACTATATTAACTATTGAAATTAAAAACCGCCGGTGAGCTTTGCTTTGATTTTTTCAAAAAAAACTCCGAAATCACCGGAACTCATATCCGGTATTCCTCCGCATCCCTCACCTATCTCACAGGATGGAAACTTTTTCTTGATTGCTGCAATCAGACTGTGGATATCCATGCAGGGCAGCTTATCCTTTATTTCTTCGAGCTCTTCTGCACTGGGCAGTTTTGCTCCGCCTGAGATATTGCCGAGAGCTGCTTCGGGATCAAAGCCGGAGATAAGTCCCTTGAGAATCTCCTTAAACTGTTCCGGGCTGCAGCTGCCGAAGTAGCTTTTTAGCTTTTCCTTGAAGGCTTCGGCTATTTCGCTTGTGCTGCCTGCGCCAAGCTTCTCCTTGATATCGTCAAGGTCGCAGCCGTGCTCGTCGGCCCACTTTTTGATATAGCTTAGAATTTCGGCGTCAGAAATTCCACAGAGCTTTTCCTTAAATGCCGCAATAACCTTGCTCAGATCGAAGTTTGAGCCGAGCTTTTCCTTCAGCTCTTTAATCTTTTCAAGGAAGCCTTTGGCGTCGAACAGCTTACCGAGCTTTTCCTTTATAAAGTCCTTAATCAACTGTATTATGTCGATATCTTCTATATCACCGGTATCGCCGGAGGGCTCGGCTGGGACGGAGCCGTAGATAACAGCGGTATAGTTTGTGCTGTCCCAGTCTATAGTTGCGCCAAAGAGGTTGGACATGGCCCTGATTGGAAGATAGGTCGTACCGTTCATAAGGATCACGTCGACCTGCTGGTTGCTCACATTTTTAGGGATCCACAGATTGCCGTTAACATATATGTTGACGCCGGTTATTACAGGGACTTGCGTATAATTTGCCGTGATTCTAGAGGTGTCCACATTTGCAGGGTTGGTATTGGTGAGAGTCTTGGGTGTTGTCGGCGAAGTGGTGATGAACACGCTGCTGTAGTAGGTATTCCAATCGATAGTGGCGCCAAATATGCCTGATATAGCTCTAATTGGCAAGTAAGTGGTGCCGTTGCAGATAAAAGGAGTTACGGGGTTGCCGTCAACATCGGTGGGGATAAAGCGCTTTGTGTTTTGTACTAAAATGTATTTGCCGCTGCTGTCCTTTACATATTTGCCGTTACTGTCCTGCTGATAGGAGTAGTTGGTGATGTTGATTCTGACTCCTGTCGCGATTTCGACGTTCTTGTGGACATAGACGCTTTCTGTAAAGTTTGCCGCGCTTGCGAATGTCCCGATTCCACCAAGCAGTGAGATAGACAGTGCCGCCGCCAGACAAATGGCGGTGAGCTTTTTAATGCTGCTCTTTCCTTTCAATTTGAGTAACCTCCTACGATATACAAATTGCTCTCCGGCGCATTTCAGATTTACGCCGATAGTTGCCCATTTATGAGTCCTATATAAACAAAAAGAAACTGCTTTTTGTTCGGATGACAGGCTGAAAGCTCAGTACGGGGTCAAATTGTCCGGGTGTATTCAATACCTCATGCGCGGCCTTGTTGTAATATGCTATTCTGTTTATTCTTCAACATGTGCTTTCTGGCTTTGTTATAGCATGCCGAAGTTACATGACGGTTACGTTTGAAAACACAAAAAGCATTTGAGGCATATCTTTAGGCGGCCTCGGCAGACGGTATAAATAAAAAGCAGCCGCGGAATTTCTTCCGCGACTGCCGCAGTATTTGTTTTAGATGTCACAGTGCGGAGATGACGAACTGTGACCAGCTCTCCAGCTCTTCGCTCATCGCCTTAAGCTCTGAGCGCGAGGCCCAGAAGCCCTCAAGCTTTTCTGTCTCTCGCACGTATACCTCGCCGGAGACATCGAGAGTATAGAAAAGACCGAGATGTACGCTGCCGACCTCATTGCTGTCGTCGTTTATGATTCCGCGGGGCGTGAGCTGGCCATGTTTAGTTATGTAAACTTCCTCTTCGATCTCACGCAGCATTCCGCGGTTTAGTACGTCGCTTCCGTCACCGTCGGCTTCGGGATTGATATGCCCGCCGATGCCGAGGGAGAGGAGACCGTGAAGTCTGCTCTCCCCGCCCTTGTTGAGACGGCGGGTTACGAACACCTTGTCGCCGTTGCAGAGGACGACATAGGGGATTACCTGCTTTTTCGAGGGGTCCTTCTCAGCGTCCGGACGGGGAATAAATTCGTGGCTATTAATAATTATGTCAACTGCTTTGCCGCAGTTTTCCGTAGTGATGCCTCTCTTTGGCAGATACTGTTTTATCAGGTCTCTTTTGACGGTCAATACATTTTCCATGGATGGGCTCCTTTGCTGTTTTCTTGATTTTATCATAGATCCGACAGTAAAAAAACCGTAAAAATAAAAAA
>JAAYCC010000030.1 GCA_012729875.1 Clostridiales bacterium
CCCGGATCATTTATTCTGGTATCAGTTCTGACCAATCAGCATATTTCGGAATTTCTTATGCTGTCTGCCGTATATGTCTATACGTCCCCAACTAATAACAGCAAAATTAGAGTCATGAAAAGCGCTGCAGCAGGCTTGCTTTTGGCGCTCAGCAACGCGATGCGCCCTGTAGGAATTATAATGATTTTGGCCGTTTTGGTATATGCCATAATACGAGTCTTCACTTGGGTCATCGTCCGCAGGGGCAAACCCAGGCAGCTTGTAGTCCGAGCGACGGTCTTCATTGCAGTTTATTTTGTGTTTAGTTTCAGCTTATCCGCAGCCGTAAAAATGAGCGGACTTAATGATTACGGGTTGACAAACAATGTACCGGAGTGGAAATTTATTGTCGGGCTTAACGAAAAATCCGAAGGAGTGTATAATGCCGAGGACGAGCAGGCCGTATTCGGTCAGAGTACCGACAGGCTTCCTGGAAACAAAGAACTTTTTAAGGAGCGTGTACATATAAGCCTCCCGCACTTTTTGAAGCTTATATACAGGAAATCACTTACAATGTGGGGTTCATACGAGCCAACATACTGGGCTTTCACCGAAAATGTCTATTCCGAAACAAGACTTCCGGGAGGACCTGCCGCACTATATAATACAATAGAAAGAGTAAATAAATTTGCCGGAGGATATTACTTCTGGGCAAACCTGCTGGCAGCCGCGGGAGCACTCGCCGTGCTAAAGAAAAAGCGTATACGTGAGCCGTATACACTGCTTGTGCTTATTGCTCTCGCATACTTTGGCGCACATTTTTTTATTGAGGTGCAAACAAGATACCGCAGTTTGATGACCGCAATTACATTTCCGCTCATAGCTCCTGGTGTGGACGTACTTCTTTGGAGGTGTTCAGGGCTTAGGTATCTTCGCATTAGTCACAGGGAGAAATGCAGTAAGAAAATGATCAGCGGTTAAGAATAGACCGATTATGATAACGAATTGAGAAATACATGTCTTTGGATGAATTCTGGACTTCGCCCTCTACCCCAAATTAAACAAAATAAAAATTTTGTTTAATTTGGGGTATATTATTATAGACTGCCCTGCCAAAATGTGATAAGCTCTATACACGAGGTGTTTTCTAATGGATTATCGCAGCGAATGCCCGAACATATTAAAAGAATTTTTAATGTACCACGAAACTATCAAGGGTCATTCCTCAGCAACCGTCGATGAATATTTTTTTGATCTGCGAACTTTCTTCCGTTTTCTAAAGATTGAACGCGGCATCGTTCCGCGCGGTACCCAACTTGACGACATATCTATTATGGACGTTAATCTGGACTTTGTAGGCTCTGTAACCCTTGAGGAGGTCTACAATTACCTCACCTTTCTCGCCCGTGACCGCGTTGTCAACCAGAACAGCCGCAACAAGGAATACGGTTTAACAGCCACAAGCCGTGCAAGAAAAATTGCAAGTATTAAGAGCTTTTACAAATATCTCACTGTAAAGGCAAAACTTATTGCAAATAACCCCGTCGCAGATCTGGACTCACCGAAAACGCCTAAGTCTCTGCCCCGCTACCTCAATCTCGAAGAGAGCCAGAGGCTTCTGAGCTCTGTAGACGGGAAAAACCGTGAACGCGATTACTGCATCGTCTGCATCTTTCTGAATTGCGGTCTGCGTATTTCTGAAATTGTCGGTTTGAACGTGAGAGACTATCACGGAGATAACCTCCGCATTGTCGGCAAGGGTGACAAAGAGCGTATTGTATACCTAAATAAATCTACAACAGAGGCAATCGAGAGCTGGCTTATAGTACGTAAAACAATGGTGCCCGAACACGAGCCCGCATTATTTGTCTCAAACCGCCGTACAAGAATATCCCGTGAAATGGTTCACAGCATGGTAAAGAAAAACCTTCTTCGAGCGGGGCTTGATCCCACACAGTATTCCTCGCATAAGCTCCGCCATACAGCTGCTACCCTTATGCTGAAGAACGGCGTTGACGTACGAACGCTTCAGGAGGTTCTTGGACACGAGCACCTTAACACCACGCAGATCTACACCCACATTGACAGCTCCGAGCTTCGAACCGCTGCAGAGGCAAATCCGCTTGCGAATTTCCACCCAGAAAAGGATGATAAAAAAGGCAAATAACTCTGTTGCAATTATTTGTCCAATCCTGTAGAATATTTTTAATTGCTTCCCCATTATCTTCCGGAGGATAAATCCTTATGGTCTTTTCCAGCTTACTTTTCATGTTCATTTATCTGCCTGTTGTACTTGCAGTTTATTATATCAGTCCGCTTAAGTGGCGCAATCTCTGGCTTTTTATTGTAAATCTGGTCTTCTACGGCTGGGGTGAACCTGTTTATATAGCTCTGATGCTGTTTTCAATATCCATCAACTATATAAACGCTATCATGATAGACAAGTACCGCGATACGAACCAGCGGAAAGCCAGAAACTTTCTTACATTCAATACAGTCATAAACCTTGCTCTACTCGCTTTTTTCAAGTACTTTGACCTCTTTGCAGCCACTATTAACCAGATTGTGGGTACAGAAATAGTGGCCCCTCTGGGTCTGGCGCTTCCTATAGGCATATCTTTCTATACCTTCCAGACAATGTCCTACCCCATCGACCTGTATCGCGGAGATACTCGCGTACAAAAGAACTTTATCAGTTTCGGCACCTACGTAGCCCTTTTCCCCCAGCTTATCGCCGGCCCTATAGTCAGATACAGGGACGTTGCCGAGCAGCTCGACTACCGCGTGCATTCTGCCGATAAGTTCTCCAGCGGTGTGAGACGTTTTACCATTGGCCTGGCAAAGAAGGTGCTGATCGCCAACAATATAGGCGTCCTTTGGGACACCTATTCCGCTATGCCCACAACAGAGCTTACAGTCGTCGGCTCGTGGATCGGAATCATCGCCTTTACCTTCCAGATATACTTTGACTTTTCCGGCTACAGCGATATGGCCATAGGTCTGGGGCGTATGCTCGGCTTTGAATTTCTCGAGAACTTTAACTACCCCTATATTTCCAAAACAGTAACCGAATTTTGGAGGCGCTGGCACATAAGCCTCGGAACCTGGTTCCGTGACTATGTATATATTCCTCTGGGCGGCAACCGCAGGGGCAAATACCGACAACTTCTCAATATAGCCATTGTCTGGGCGCTGACAGGTCTGTGGCACGGTGCAAACTGGACCTTCATGCTTTGGGGCATGTACTACGCTCTGTTCCTGATAATCGAAAAGCTTTGGCTGCTCAAGGCGCTTGACCGTGCCCCGAATTTCATCGGCCACATCTACACAATGATTGTCGCAATCTGCGGCTGGGTGCTTTTCCAGCTTGACTCTCTTGCTGAAGTAAGCAGCTATTACAAGTCCATGTTTGGATTTGCCGAGGGCGGCTTCTTCACTTCAACTGACGCATACTACCTTGAAGCTTTCGCTGTTATGCTCATAGTCTGCGTGATAGCCTCCACTCCCCTTCTAAAAAATCTCTTTAACAGGCTTCCCGAAAAGGTCCGGTCGGTGGCGGCTCCGGTTCTTGTTGTAGCAGGGCTTCTCATACCCACGGCATATCTTGTGGACTCCAGTTACAACCCCTTCCTTTATTTCCGTTTTTGAGGTGCAATAATATGACAAAAACTTCTAAATGGATACAAATTCTGCTGTTTACAGCTCTTATTTCCGTATTCTTAGCTCTGTTTCTTGCTATGCCGGACGTTCTGTTCTCTGAACAGGAAAACCGCAAGCTGACACAGGCGCCGCAGTTTACCCTCGAAAACCTCTTTTCCGGTAAGTTCACTCAAAAATTTGAGAGCTATATAACAGATCAGTTTCCCCTGCGCGACAGGTGGATAACAGTCAAGGCCCGCAGCGAACTTCTGACCGGTAAAAAAGAAAACAAGGGTGTGTATCTCTGCGAAGACGACACCCTTATTGAAGCCTACAAAGCGCCTGATCCGGCACAGCTTGAGAAAAACATAGATGCCGTCAGAACCCTGTCGGAGAGCGCGGATGTGCCGGTATATTTCGCGCTTATACCCGGAGCGGCCGAAATCCACTCCAGTCTCCTTCCTAAAAACGCCCCCAACGACAGTCAAAAGGACGTAATAAACTTTTGCTATGAAAACTCCGGGGCCGTAAACGTAGATATATACAGTGCTCTTCAGTCACACTCAGATGAGTACATCTTCTACAGAACGGATCACCACTGGACAAGCCTTGGCGCGTATTACGGCTACACCTCCCTGATGGATGCCATGGGGCTGGGGCACTCTCCCCTAACGGCTTTCGACCGCAGAACCGTCACCGATGAGTTCTTCGGCACTGTATACTCAAAGTCCGGTATAAATTGGGTTAAGCCGGATACAATAGAGATTTTTGCTGAACAGGACGAGGCGACCACCGTTCTGAACTACTCTGAGGGCGAAGCCGTAAAGACCGAACTGTATGATTACGGTTGCCTTGAGAAGAAAGACAAGTATTCCATGTTCATGGGCGGAATAACACCACTAATAACAGTCGAGACCGGAAATACAGACGCCCCCACCCTCCTTGTTGTGAGAGACAGCTATATGGACAGTCTTGCACCGTTTCTTCAGAACAGCTTTTCAAAGATTTATTTTATCGACCTGCGTTACTATAAGACCC
>JAAYCC010000195.1 GCA_012729875.1 Clostridiales bacterium
ATACCCTTTTTTTGGTCTGTGCAAACTACCGTTCCGGGGGCCTTATCGGTTTTATTGCCGGTATACTGCGCTCCGAATATGCGGAATACTGTATCCCCAAACTGCGCTGTCGCCACCGGCCACGGGTCCAGGCCGCATATATGCTTGACTATCTCTCTTGGCGTCCCTGACCAGTCAATGGGGCTCATCTCTTTAGTTAGCATATCCGCATAGCTCGCCATGCTGTGATCCTGCGGCGTTCTGGGCGCCTTGCCCGCTTCAATGTCGCGGATCGTTCTGCAAAGCAGCTCTGCGCCCATATCCCGCAGGCGCCCGAAAAGCTGTCCCGAGGTCTCAAACTCGCCTATCTCTGTCTCAGCGGTGTAAATGATGTCGCCGGTGTCCATCTCAGTGGCAAGATACATGGATGTGACCCCCGTGACCCTGTCGCCGTTTAGGACCGCGCGCTGAATCGGAGCCGCACCGCGGTATTTCGGCAGAAGTGAAGCGTGGATGTTGATGCAGCCCAGCGGCGGGACGGCAAGAATGTCGTCAGGCAGTATGCGCCCGTAGGCCACAACAACGACGAGATCCGGCTTAAGCGATTCCATCTGCTCTAGGGCTGTTCCGTCACGCATCTTTACAGGCTGAAATACAGGTATGCCCCTCTCGACTGATATCTCTTTTACCGGACTGGGAAAGAGCTTCATACCGCGGTTCTTCGGCTTATCCGGCTGAGTAAAAACTCCTACCACATCAAAACCGTTGTCGATAAGGCTTCTGAGAGAAGCCGCGGCAAAATCCGGCGTTCCCATAAAAACTATGCGCATTTGTTATTCTCCCCTCAGTTCTTCGGGCGTGAGCATGCGCTCCGCACGCTGGGTAAAAAGGACGCCCTCAAGATGATCAATCTCATGGCAGAAGCAGCGGGCGGTAAGTCCCTCGCCCGTATACTCGAAGGTATCTCCGTTTCTGTTCTGTGCGCGAACCTTAACAAAATCCGGGCGTGTAACGATACCGTATTCCCCGGGCACCGAGAGGCAGCCCTCAGGGCCCGTCTGCTCGCCGCTCTGCTCAATTATTTCAGGGTTTATCAGCTCTATTATAAACTCTTCGCCTTCGTCTTCAACATTGGTCTCCAAAACGACCACCGCGCGGCGAAGAACGCCGACCTGAGGTGCGGCGAGTCCCACGCCGTTGCCCTTGACCATCGTCTCCTTCATATCGTCAAGAAGAGTGTGAAGCCTCTCATTAAAATTAGTCACAGGGCGGCAGTGCTTCTCAAGCGTAGGGTCACCTTTTTCGAGTATTTTTCTAATTGCCATATTATATCTCCCTTTTAGGTCATACAGGATTTATATCACCGAAGAGCGTAACGCCCTTAAATTCACGGCTTTTACTGCAGTATATGATAATGTCCGCCAGCAGCTTTCGTATCTCCTTTGTATCCTTGCCTGACACCAAAAGCCTGTATCTGAAACGGTTGTTGACTCTGACCACAGGCAGCGGCGCCGGACCGAGTATACGCAGGCAGGTGCTTTCACAGAGCCGCTTTGAGAGTATATGCTTCGCGGCATCAAGGCAGCGCAGCACATCGGACTCAACGGGTCCTACGGCGGTAAGGCAGAAAAGATCCGCAAAGGGCGGGCAGCCCTGCAGTCTTCGAAGCTCCAGCTCGGAGCGGTAGAAGCTCTCGTAATCCTGCGCGGCGGCCTGCATTATCACCTCGTTTTTCGGTGTGAAGGTCTGAATAACGGCCCTACCCGGGGCGTCACCCCTGCCGGAGCGCCCAATGACCTGTGTTATGAGTGAAAACGTGCGCTCCGAAGCGCGATAGTCGCCGCAGTAGAGCGCCTGGTCCGCAGATATTACGCCCACTAGCGTCACGTTTGGAAAGTTTAGCCCTTTGGTGACCATCTGCGTACCGACCATTATCGGTATTTTTTCATCGCGGAACCGGTCCAGCAGAACATCGTGGGAGCCGGCTCCGGAGACGGTATCCGCATCCATTCGCAGAACCTCTGTACCGGGAAATAGTTCTGACAGCTCCTCAACAATTTTTTGAGTCCCGGCGCCGACATAGCTCAATGCGCCGCCGCACTCGGGACAGTGCTCGTCCACCTTCTGCGAGTAGCCGCAATAGTGGCACATCAGGCGGCTGTTGGCGCTGTGGTATGTAAGGTTAACGCTGCAGCGCGGACATCTGTAGGTAAATCCGCACTCACAGCAGCTTATCAGCTTGTTCATGCCGCGGCGATTCAGAAAGAGTATGCTCTGTTCGCCGTGCTCCAAATTCACCGCCAGTTCTCTGACGAGTACGGAGCTGAGATCGGACACGTTGCCGCTGCGGTACTCCTTTTTCATGTCCGCTATCATGACATTGGGGAGCCCCATCTCATTGAAGCGCGCGGGCAGGGAAAAATAGCCGTAGCGTCCTATGCGGGCGTTATATGCGGTCTCAATATTAGGCGTTGCGCTGCCGAGAAGCAGAAGGGAGTTTGAAAAGGCACAGCGGAACTTTGCGACTTCCCTGGCGTGATATCTGGGCGAGTTTTCGGACTTGTAGCTGTCCTCCTGCTCCTCGTCGATTATTATCATACCCAGATCGGTCACCGGCGCAAAAACTGCGCTGCGTGTACCTACGACCAGATGCGCACGTCCGGTTTTTATGCGTTTCCACTCATCGTAGCGCTCACCGACGGACAGGGAACTGTGCAGGACTGCGATCTCGTCCTCAAAGTATGAGGAGAAGGTCTGCAACATCTGCGGAGTCAGTGCGATTTCGGGGACAAGCATAATAGTCGATTTGCCGAGCTTCAAAAGCTCGCTTATCAGCCGCACATAGACCGAGGTCTTGCCGCTGCCGGTGACGCCGTACAGGAGGGCCGCCCCCGCATTGTCTGATTGCAAAAGCGAAAATACGCCGTCAAAAGCTTGTGTCTGCGCCTCGTTCAGCGTTGGCAAATCACACTTTTCGAGAGTCTTATAGTCCGGCCTGCGAAATACTTCGACCTGTTCTATTTTTATAAGCTCGTCCTCTGCAAGTCTTTTTACAGTTGCGGCGCCGGCGCCGGTGAAGTAGCGGATATCCGGAAGCGAAGCACCGCCGAAACCGGATAAAAACTCAAGCACAGCAGCCTGCGAGGGCGCTGTGCGGCGTTTTGCCGAGGCAATTCCCGCAGCTTCCTCAGCAGATATGTTGAGAATCGCAAAGCTCGTGGTTTTGTCCTTGATTCTGCGTCTGCCGATATCCTCAGTGACAATAACGCCCTTGGCGGTAAGTGCACGGACGGCCGAGGACGGGTCTTTCCCGCCGAAGGCTGCGACGACGTCTCCGTAGTCGCATGAGCCGCCGTGTGCGAACACAGCGTCCAGCACTCTTTGCTGTCTCTCAGAGCGCCCTGCGGCCTCATAGGCGCTCTCACGGTCAAAGTCTCCTGCAATACTGCAGGCGGAGCTGAGCTTATACCACAGCCCGGCGGGCAATATCGCCTTGACGGCGTCGTATACAGTGCAGAAATAGCGTTCGCGCATCCAGAGAGAGAGTTTTATCATCTCGTCAGAAAGTACAGGCGTGCTGTCCAGCACTCTGTCTACGCTTTTCAGTTCCTCCCCCGCCGTCTCGTCGGACACCGCGAGCACTATGCCCTCAGTAATGCGGTTGCCCCGGGAAAAAGGCACAGTCACGCGCACTCCCGGGACAACGGACTGCCTCAACTCGTCGGGGACAATATAGGAGTAGGGCCTGTCTATCCAGAAGGTAGCGGCGGAAACGGCGATTCTAGCAATGCGTCTGTTCAAGTCCGCTCACCTCCCTGCAAAAGTCAAATCAAAACTCGCTATTCTCGCTAGGTTCTATGTTTTCTTCAAAACTGCTCAGTATAAGCTTACCGGTATACACCTCGTCAATAGCGGTGGAAACCGGCTTTTTTTCCAGCGCACAGCCGTTTTCCTCGGCATCCGCGGCGATTTCTCTGGCTCTGCGGGCAATGATATTGACCAGCAGATAGCGACTTCCTACTTTTTCTACCAAATCTGCCATAGGCGGATAGAGCATCATAATTGGCACACCTCTGTTAAGTATTTTTTTCTGTCAGAAAAGCGACATTTCTCGGCAGTAATAATTGATTTGATCTCATATGCCGCCTGATCGGGGTCGTCGTTTATCACGATATAGTCGTAATTCGGCACCATAAGGTACTCCGTTCTGGCGGTCTGTATACGCTGGTTTATGACCTCTTCGCTGTCCGTCCCTCTGGCGCGAAGCCTTCTCTCAAGCTCCGCAAAACTGGACGGAACAATAAAAACCAGTATAGCGTTAGGGCATCTGTTCTTAATTTGCATCGCGCCCTGGACTTCGATGTCAAATACTACGTCTTTGCCGGCGGCAATACTCTCTCTCACCGGCGCGGCAGGCGTACCGTAATAGTTGTTCACATATTTTGCGTATTCTAGAAACTCACCGCCGGCGATCATTTTCTCAAAACGGAGCTTGTCCATAAAGATGTATTCGACTCCGTCAGTCTCGCCCTGACGCGGGCTGCGGGTAGTGGCTGAGATGGAAAATGTCACATTTGGATCGGAGTTCATAACCCGGGAAATTACTGTGCTCTTTCCTGCACCTGAAGGGCCGGAAATGACAACGAGTTTTCCTGTATCACTCATTCTCGGATTCACCCCCCGGCTCCTGTTCGCTTCTGCCGCCCATTCTTCCCGCCACGGTTTCCGGCTGTATGGCCGAGAGAATAACATGTCCGCTGTCCATTATTATGACGGCCCTAGTACGTCTGCCATAAGTTGCGTCTATCAGCATTCTCTTATCGCGGATATCCTGAATAACACGCTTGACCGGGGCAGATTCGGGGCTGACGATGGCGATAACGCGGCTTGCAGATACCATGTTGCCAAAGCCAATATTAATAAGTTTCACGGCTATCCCCCCTACTCGATGTTTTGGACCTGTTCACGGATCTTTTCGATCTCGGACTTTATGTCAAGAACGGCTTTTGTGATATCGCTGTTATTGCACTTGGAACCGATCGTGTTCGTCTCACGGTTGAGCTCCTGAACAAGAAAATCCAGCTTTCTGCCAACGGGCGACCCGCCTGCCAGCAGGGTGCGCATCTGGCTGATGTGGCTGCGGAGACGGACAGTCTCCTCGTCAACGGAGATATGGTCGGCATATATTGCCGCCTCTGTAATGATACGGTCCTCGTCTATCTGCGTTGTCTCAAGGACCTCCTGCATCCTGCGTGTGAGCTTCTCGCGGTATTCCTCGACGGTCTGGGGAGAGCGCTCCTCTATGAAAGACACAAGCTTTTCGATCTTATCAAGTTTCTCTGAGATATCAGTCTCAAGCTTTGCTCCCTCGCGCACACGCATTGAGTCAAAATCCCTGAGAGCGGCTTCCAGAGCTTCCAGCAGCGCCTCCTGCACCTTTTCCTTGTCGGCTTCGTTCTTGTCGGCCGTAAGCACATCGGGAAACTGCGCTATCTGATATGCGCTTATACTGCTTTCAACACCCAGAATATCGGCTATTCTGTCTACAGCCGCCTTATACCCGGCGGCAAGCCCCTCGTTTACGACTACTCTCATATTGTCCTGTGCAAGAGACTGGGCAGATATGAACACATCAACCTTGCCTCGTGTAATGTGTCCTGATACGGCCGATTTCACCGTATCCTCACAGAACAGATATCCGCGTGGCATTCGGACAGAAGTATCCAAATAGCGGTTATTTACGCTTTTGAGCTCGACCGAAAACTCGATTTCCGCAGCGGTGAGCTTTACCCCACCGTAGCCGGTCATACTTTTTATCATAACCCGAATTCCTTTCCGGTATTAAGTTATATTGACATAGGCTTTATATTCACCCACGGCACCTACCCCTGTAAAGCCGTCGACATATATTTTTGCCGCAGGCTGGAACTCGCCTGTGTTGGCGGTAATGTCAGCAAGGTCAACCACGGCGCGGATGTTGTTGTCCTGTATTTTTTTCAGGACGTCCTCCTCCCCGCGCAAGGTGACTATTAGGCTCTCGGTCACTACCTCTACTTTTCTGCCCTCTTTGGCATTTATGTGAGAGATATTCGTGACATTGAACTTTCTTGTCGCAAGGCCGATTATCCTGATCGTCACCTTAGCCTCAGCCTGCCCGGTCACATTGGCAATGTCCTTGTCAAGGACGATGGGAAAGGTCTCCTCAAAGCTTGAAATAAATGAGGAGAGATCCACTGTACCGAGGGAGATCTTGTCGATACCGTCAAGAATCTCCGTGTCGCCGGCAATTGTTATAGTATCGGGGACACATGTGACTTTAACATTTTCCGAAGTAGCTCCTCCGCCGTCTATAAGGTCGACCGTGAGCGGGACCTCCTTGGTGGCGGATACGGGCAGCGTAACATTTACTATCTCGGTCTCAAGCTCTATTTCTCTGGGCTCGAGCTCGTTGCCGTCCGCATCACAGAGTACATAGTCGGAGTCAAAGCTTATGGTCTTGTCCAAATTGCGGTCGATGACGACCTTCCCATATGAGACATTACTGATCTCGGATTTGGGTCCGCTTATTATAACGGCTGAGGGGTCGACAACGACATCACCAACGACAAAGCCCTCTGCGACCTTACCGATGAACTCACCGCGCAGCTCGATGGTTTTTGAGTTTTCCTTGACTACCGAGAAGGAAATCGTAGACGGCGAGGTCGACAGCACCGACATAGTGCTGCTGTCCGCCCCCTGAGGGAACTTTATATCCAGACTGCTGGTGTGCTGGCCCGCCGCGGCAATCTTTGAAACATCTATTGAAGAAACTATGTTTGTGGGTGTCAGCTTTGCAATGTCACGCCTAGTACCCCTGACGGTGACCGTAACTGTCTCACTGCTTATATCGGTTATGATGAGTCCGTCCTTTTCACGGATATTATCTTCACCGAGGAATACAACCGGAACATCGTTTATCCTCACTTCAATAATATCGCCCTGCGTGGATGTCACATATACCCAGAGAAGAATGGATGAGAGAATGGATATGATTATCCACAGCACCTTGTTATCCCAGATTTTGCTTTTATTTACGTTGTTATCCATTTTTTTTGCCCCCCAAAAAAGCGAGGAGTTTTTTCTTCTTTTTTCCGGTAACATCCATATTGTCGCTTGAGATCAATTCATTGCGGAGGATCTTTTCAAAGGTCTCAATAGAGAGGTGACGCTTGAGCATACCGTCAACAGCAATGGAAATCGCGCCCGTCTCCTCCGACACTATAGCTACAACCGCATCTGAGTGCTCACTCATGCCTATTCCTGCCCGGTGGCGCATTCCAAGGTCGCGGCTCAGGTTGGGATTATTGGACAGCGGGAGCATACACCCGGCTGCCGCTATCCTGCCCTCGCGTACAATGACGGCGCCGTCGTGAAGCGGAGCTTTGTTGTAAAATATATTTTTCAGGAGCTCTGCGGTGGTATCGGAATTTATTATCGTCCCGGTATTCATCTGGCTGTCGAGGTTGTTGACGCGCTCAAAAACAATAAGGGCTCCGGTATGATCTGCGGACATGGTGCTGCAGGCGATAACTGTCTGTGTGATGGCCGCGTCCACGACCTCAGCGTGGACATTCCCACGCAGGACCGACATAAAACTGCCGCTGCCGACTTTTTCAAGAAATCGTCTTATCTCAGGCTGGAACAATATAACCAGCGCAAGCAGCCCCAGCTCAACCGCCTTTGTCAGAATAAAGTTGACGACGGTTAGCTGAAGCCAGCTTGAAACCCAGAGTGAAAGCAGGATTAAGACAATGCCTTTTGCCACCCTGTTCGAGTTTGTACGTCTGATAAGCCCGATAAGATGATAGATGAAGAAAGCCACTATCATCATATCAAGGATATCCGAGAAGCGCGCAGATAAAAGGTAGTTGAGCGCCTGCATTATGGCAGTTTTTATTTCTTCCATTCTCTATACCTCTGTTCGCAAGTGGTATATAGCGTATCTACATAATAACATAATAATTAATTATAGTATATTCTCGTTAAAATGGCAAACACAATTACCCCATATTCAGCGATTAATAAAGATTTTTTTAAGCGCCTCCGAGGCTTGAAACACGTCGGTGCAGGTGTTGAAGGGCGAGAAACTAAAGCGCACCGTTCCCGTCTCCGTAGTCCCAGCGGTCTCGTGGGCTAAAGGAGCGCAGTGCAGTCCGGAGCGTACGCATATCCCCATACTGCCCAAAATCTCCGCCAATTCGTCACAGGCTGGATTTTGGCTCACTACTGAAAGCACGCCGCTCTGACAGTCGGGATCACAGGACGAATAAAGAGTAAGCCCGTCGATATCACAGATCCTACGTTCAAAGCAAGTCCGCAGAGCCGTTTCATGTTCCAGAACATAGCGGGGCGGTTTAGACATAAGGTAGCGCAGGCTGTGGGTCAGTCCTGCAATCCCCGCCACGTTGTGTGTACCGGCCTCCAGTCTGTCCGGCAGGTAGTCCGGCATCGAGGAGAGCAGGCTGTTGCTGCCCGTACCGCCGAATAAAACTGGCTTTACAGGATAATTACACAGCAGAACCCCCGTCCCCTGCGGACCTAAAAGGCTTTTGTGGCCGGGCATTGCGATAAACGCGGCGCCGAGAGCCGTGAAGTCAATCGGTATTACCCCCGCGGACTGGGAGGCATCTATGATGAGCGGCACTTCGAATTCATGGCAGAGCGCCGATATTTCCTCTATCGGCAGAATAAAGCCGAAAACGTTTGAGACATGGTTTATGACAGCACATTTTGCGCCCGGTAGCGCCTGGCGATAGGCCTCTGTAACTGCTGCAGGGTCAAAAAGCGGCGAGCGGGCAACAACAATGTCCGCGCCGTAAGCCGTGAGCGGACGCAGCACCGCATTATGCTCGTATCCGCTTATTACGACCTTGTCTCCGGGGTCCACAAGCGAGGCGACAGCTATATTCAGGGCATGAGTCGCATTAATAGTAAAAATGACCTTGTCGGGGTCATTGACATTAAAGTATTCGGCCATAAGCAGGCGACAGTTCAAAACGCAGTCAGCCGCATCCATTGCCGGACGGTGGCTGCCCCTGCCCGGACTTGCCATGTGATTTATCGCCCGACAGGAAGCTGCGGCAACGCCTTGCGGTTTCTGAAGGCTTGTTGCCGCGCAGTCGAGGTATATCATTTTCTCACCTCACTGACGCTGCCGTCGTCTGAGACGAGAAAAACTCTTATATTGCCGAAATTTGCTTCGTTAAGGGCTTTAAGCGACGCGGCAAGGTGCTTTTCTGAGACCTTGACGCAGTAGTTGCAGCCGTTTCCCGTCGCGCTTTTGGGCGCTTTGGTAATTATAGTAGAAACGCCGATCCGCTCCAGGAGGCGCAGTGCCCTCTGGGCGTAGGTCAGCGATTTACACATAAGAAGATATTGAAGCATAGCATCTCACATCCGAAAGGTATTTGCTATATTCTATGCTTCTATATTTGAGCATGTTAACCTATGACAGTAGCACCACAGCATGGGCGGCAATGCCCTCTTCCCTGCCAGTAAAGCCGAGATGCTCCTCAGTTGTGGCCTTTACGTTGACATTTGTAACTGGTATACCGATAATGTCGGCTATATGCTGCTCCATTTCCGGAATATACGGGGCAAGCTTTGGTTTTTGGGCAATTATTGTGCAGTCAAGATTTGCCACACAGTAGCCCAGCTTTTCAACACGCTCGGAGACCTGCTTCAGCAAAAGGGAGCTGTCTATGCCCTGATACTGCGGGTCGCTGTCCGGAAACATAAGTCCGATGTCGCCCAAGGCCGCAGCGCCCAGAACCGCATCCATAACGGCGTGGAGCAGAACATCAGCGTCGGAATAGCCTTCAAGCCCTTTGTCGTTTGGTATTTCAATGCCGCCCAGGATAAGGCTCTCGTTTTCAACCAGCCTGTGAACGTCGTATCCATGTCCAATACGCATACAAGCACCTGCCCTTTCACGAAAGACTACCTGCGTCTGCTGAGCAGGATAGTCTCCGCCAGCTTCATATCCAGCGGAGTCGTCAGTTTAATGTTCTCCTCGCTGCCCTGAGACAGAAACACATTGAAGCCCAGAGCTTCCACAGCCGACGCATCGTCGGTTATGGGCAATTCTTTCATTAAGGCGTCTGTCAGGGCGCCTTTTATTATATTCGGCTCAAATACCTGCGGTGTCTGGACGGAATATACCTGTGAGCGCTTTGGCGTTGAAAGAACTGTCTTGCTCGGAACTATTTTGACTGTGTCGCGTGCCGGGACAGCCGCGACAGCGGCCTTATGGTGAAATGCGCACTCAATAGCACTTTTGACCACTTCCTGAGTGACAAGCGGTCTAGCCCCGTCGTGGATTGCGATAAGATTTGAGCTGCTGCTGGTCTCGGACACTCCGCTAAGGGCCGACTCAGCTCTTGTTGCGCCGCCTACAACTACCTTCGTTACCTTTTGAATGTTATAGTCGTCGCAGAGCTCTGCTATCTCTTCGATCTTTCCTGGTGCGGCAACAACAACTATTTCTGTTACGTATTCACAGGCGTTAAACACCATCAGAGAGTAAGCCAAAACAGGTGTTTCCATAAGCGGTGCCATGATTTTGTCACTGCCGAAGCGCTCCGCGCTGCCGCCGGCGACAACGACTGCCGAGCACCTTATTTTTTTTGAGCGGATGAAACCCGATATACCGGAGAAAAACATGATGTCCTCCAAATACAGCACAAGGGCGCGTAAGCAAAAACTGAAACGCAACCCCCGACGAAATGGTTTTTATGATACTGCAAGGTTTATACGCCTCTCGACTTCTTCATAACTGCTGCTCTCCGAGAGAACTATCTCAGAAATCAGGATTTGTTTTGCGGAATGGAGCATTTTACGTTCACCGGTGGAGAGGCCCTTTTCCAGATCACGCAGCATAAGACCTTTTATAACCGAGGCGACCTCAAAAAGATCCCCGCTCTTTATCTTGTCCATATTCTCACGATAGCGTTTGTTCCAGTTCTGAGTCATGTTGATCTGTAATCTTGGAAATGAGGCAATGACTTTTTCGGCTTCGCTTGGCTTTACGATAGGCCTTACGCCTATGGCACTGCATGAATCGACCGGTATCATCACCAGCATGTCGCCAACGGGCAGCTTTAAGACATAGTATTCCTTTTCAGCACCGTCAACCTTGCGGGTCGTAATGCTTTCAATCACCCCCGCACCATGCATCGGATGTGCTATCCGGTCGCCTACGCAAAACAAATTGATCCCTCCAAAATAGTTATTAATTCTCATATTATTAGAATTATACACGATTTTTGAGGATTTAGCAAGGAGATGAAGAAATTATTATTTGCTTCACACACGGACATTATCCCAACAAAAAATAACGGCCCCAATATTTTGGGGCCGTTTATGTTTGTCAGGTTCTTATTCGGCGGAATTATCTATGTTGGTCTCGGGAACTTCGCCGGTTGCCTTTCCGTCTTCGGATACTTCATAGACGAGAGCGTCTTCCCGAGGTGAGGCAGGCTTTTCTTCCCTCTTCTCATCAGATGTGCGAGCCCTCTCCGGCTCAATCAGAGCGCGGATGCTCAGGGAAATCTTCTGCTTCTCTTCATCCACAGCAGTAATCTTGACATCCACCGTATCGCCGACATTGAGGACTTCCTCCGGCTTGCCTATCCTGCGATTGGCGATCTGGGATATATGGATGAGTCCGTCAACCCCGGGCAGGACCTCGGCGAATGCGCCGAACGGCATCAGCTTTACTATTTTGACATTAACAACGTCTCCGATTTTGTAGGTATCCATGAACTTTGTCCAGGGGTTTCCTGCCGGATCCTTGTAACCGAGAGAGATCTTGCGGTTCTCCTTATCGAAGCTTATTACATAGACTTCGATCTCTTCTCCGACGGAGAGAACCTCGCTAGGAGTCTTTATGCGGCTCCAGCTCAGCTCGGAAACGTGAACCATACCGTCGATACCGCCGATATCTACGAATGCGCCGTAGCCGGTCAGGGACTTCACAACACCCTTGTAGTGTTTGCCCACCTCGATCTCGTTCCATATCTTCTCGGAACGGGCGCGGCGCTCTTCTCTCTGCACAGCCCGAATGCTGCCGACAACACGGCGGCGGCTACGGTTGACCTCTGTAACCTTGAGGCGGACCTTCTGCTTAAGCAGCTCGCTCATTTCAACATCCTTGCCAAGTCCGGTCTGGGACGCGGGGACAAAAATGCGGATGCCCTTGTAGTTGACGACAACGCCGCCCTTATTGTCCTCGGTGACGGTGCCCTCAATAATCTCGCCCTTTTCTGAGACTTCTTCAATTACGTTCCATGCCTTTACAGCGTCAAGGCGTTTCTTGGAGAGCATGACCGTACCCTCAACATCGTTGACGCGGACGACACACGCTTCGATGGTGTCTCCGATTTTCACGAGCTGGTCGATACTCGTGTCTGTGTCATCGGTGAACTCTGAAACGGGGATATATCCAGACTGCTTGGTTCCTAGGTCCACGCTGATTTCGGTGGGGGTAATCGCGGCAATTATGCCGGTGACGGTATCTCCGTTATATATAGTCTTGATAGAATCCTCCAGCATCTGGTCGAAGGACATTTCCGCTTCCTGAGTGGGAGCCGTTTCCTCCTTTACTTCCTGCTGTGCTGTGGTTTCTTCAATTTTGATTTCGTCAGTCATAGCTTGTTTTACCTCCTTAATGATCCGCGCGGGCGTGGAAGCACCAGCGGTGATACCAATGGTATCGGCTTCATCCAAAGCGGTTATGTCGAGCTCGTCCGGCTTGGAAATAAACTGGACATTGCGGCAGTGTGCAGAGCATATCTCCGCAAGATGGAGACTGTTGGCACTGTGCCGCGCTCCTATAACTACCATGGCGCCGCATTTTTGGGATAAAACAGCGGCATCACTTTGCCTTAAGGATGTAGCGCTACATATTGTATCAAATACTTCGCAGTTTGTACACTCTTTTTTTGTAAATTTTTCAGTTTCAATCAAAATACTTTTTGTCTGTGTTGTCTGAAACACAACTGACAGCGGGAGTTTCCTGTTTCCTTCGTCCTCTTCCAGCCAGGATTTGAACTCGTCTACGCTTGCAAAGACCTTCGCGCCCTTACACCAGCCGCACAC